>DATESH010000158.1:0-5297 GCA_035270965.1 Methanocorpusculum sp. | reverse complement strand
ATCAAAGAATATTCCCGGGGAATGAAGATGAAACTCGGAATTGCTGCCGCTCTTTCCCATCATCCGGATCTGCTTATCCTCGATGAACCGACCAGCGGACTTGATCCGGTCGTTCGCGAGGAGATCCTGGATATCTTCCTTGAGTTTATTCAGGATGAGGGACACTCGATTCTTCTCTCCTCACATATAACAAGTGATCTCGATAAAATCGCCGATTACCTTACCTTCATCCATGAGGGAAAGATTGTTCTTTCCAAGTCCAAAGATGAGATCATGGACGATATGGGCATTCTCAAATGCAGTATCGAGGAGTTCGGTGCTCTTGACAAAACATCTTTCCTTACCTATAGAACAAATCAGTTCGGCTGTGAGGTGTTGATCAAAGACAAGATAGCCTTTGCTGCCCGTCATCCGGAGATGATTGTGGATCCGGTTTCGACCGAATCTATCATGGTGTTTTATGCACGGGGGAAGGCCGTATGAAAGCATCTTCATGGTTATCAGGATTTATGCTGAAGGATTTCCTGAACCTTCGGCCAATGACCAAAACCCTGGTCTTGATGTTTTTCATCTTTGGGATAGTTTTCATCCCTTTGGGAAATACCATGGCCATCTTTTTCCTGCTGATGATATTTGCCGCTCTTCTGCCAATGACTACCCTCTCGATGGATGATATGGCGAAGTGGGACCGGTATGCTTTAACGATGCCGGTTACCAGAAAGGATATCGTAAAATCCAAGTATCTGCTGATGGTCCTGTTTTATGGTGTTGCCGTCGTGATTTCCTGCATTATTGCCGTTATCTCGAACTATCTGATCCCCGCGAAAGCAACCCCGTTCTGGTTTATACTTCTCGTCGGTGCACTTGGCGTGCTCTACGGCTCCCTCCTGTTTCCGCTTCTTTACAAATTCGGTTCGGAAAAAGCCAGATATATGATGTTTGTTCTGATGGTCGTTGTCGGGCTCCTTCTGGTCGGCTGGTTTGCTCTCTTTGGAGAATCGTTTTCCGGGGATCTCTTACTTTATGTTCTCATCACAGGCGCAGTCTCGATTGCGGCATTCATTGCCTCCTACTTTGTGTCGGTCAGGCTTTATGATAAAAAGGAGTTCTGAATGGCTGGAAGTCCGCAGAATAATCTGGCTGAGCTGGAGGGGGAGCTCTCACTTCTCAAAAATTACCCGAAGAAAAATCTTGAAGAGATTATCAAAGGGGTTGGTTTTTCCTGTACGTGCTGCGGGAGATGTTGTACAAAAGAGTTCAACGGTCATGTGTTTCTTCTCTCAGCAGATGCAAAACGCCTGAAAGAATTTTCACCGGAATCACTCATGCCGGCACCTGACTTCCCCTACTCTGACTCGTCCGGGAACTTCTATGTGTCCGGGTATGCTCTCAAAACAAAAGAGAACGGGGACTGCGTGTTTCTTGACGAAAATAACCGATGCAAAATTTATGATCAGCGGTTTACTATCTGCCGTGTCTATCCTTACATGCTTCATCGGGAGCCTGATGCACGCGGAAAAATCGACTGGCGGCAGATATCCGGACTTGATGAACATGGAGAGTATGACTGTATCATCTCTGACGAGGAATGTTCACGCATTGCCGGCGATACAATTTCCTACGAGGTTGCCTATCTCGAACAGGAGATCGAATTTCATAAAGCAGTTATTCAGAAGTTTGCTGAGGAGAAAATCCGGTTCGTGAGAAAAGATCATGACCGGAGGGTACATGAATTTTTGAAAACCGGCAAGGCGGTAGTGTATGTTTGGGACGGTTCATCCCTGGTAAAAGAAGAAGTGTAAAAATTATTGTATTGCCGCAATGTCGGAGAGGAAATTTTCCACGACTTCACGGGTCACGTGCGGCATTAATACAAATCTGAGATGACCGGCACGGGTGTGGGACACCATCCAGCCTTCCGGGACTGGTCCGTCAGAGAACGTGGCAACGTTCATGATTGGATCAACTGCACGTTTGTAACCAAATGCTTCCATTCCCTCGACCAGGCGGCGGGTGTTTTCCATACAACCCGCGACGACATCACGGAAACCTTCTCTGCCGAGAAGTTTGACTACTGCGTAAGCTCCGGCAACATCTGCCCCGGGGCGTGTACCGGCTAGTGTGCATTCTTTCTTAACAGTGAGATAGGGGGTATCTACATTCAGCGTTCCAAACTGTTCGGGTTTACGGAGGAGCAGACACCCGCAAGGGATGGTACTCAGGCCCATTTTATGCGGGTCGAGTGATATCGAGGAAACGCCCGGGACTTCGAAGTCAAACGGCATCGGGTTTGGCAGGAAGGGAATTACCATCCCGCCGAATGCCGCGTCAACATGACAGAAAATGTCGTTATCTAGAGCTATTTTCCCAATCTCCCTGATATCATCAACCATTCCATATTCGGTTGTTCCAGCAATTCCTACTATTGAGATAGTGTTTTTATCCACCATCTCTGCCATTTTTTCGCAGTTAACTCTGTAATTTTCACTGTATGGGGCGATTCGCATCTCAAGACCCAATATGTCACAGGTCTTGTCGAAGGAAAAGTGGGCGGATGCCGGAACGACGATGTTTGGTTTTTTAATCTCAGGTTTCAGTTTTTTTGCGATACGAATTGCCTGAAGGTTTGATTCGGTTCCGCCTGCGGTTGCATACCCTCCTGCCTTCGGGTGATGCATGAGTTCGCCAAGCGAATGAATAAGAAGGTCTTCTATTTTTGTCGTACCGGGAAAAAGCCCGGGATCGCCAAGGTTTGTCTCGCTAAACATTTGGTGTACGGAAACCGCAATTTCGTGGGGTATCGTACACATTGAACTGAGGATATGGTCATGATGCAAATCCTCTGCCCTGTATCCGGATAGGAAGGAGATGACCTCCTCCCGTTTGCATCCTTTTTCCTCCATAGAAAAATCACGCTTAAAAATTAAATGAATTTAGTTTTTATTCAGTGCAGCATTCAGAATAATCTGCTTTTCCGTTTTTGCAACGGTCTCTCTGATTTTCTGAATGGCATCGATGTTTGCTGAAACGCTTGAAATTCCCTGGCCAACCAGCCACTTGACGAACTTCGGGTCGGAACCTGCCTGGCCGCAGATTGAGCATTCCACATCTGCTTCTCTGCACTGTTTGATGCAGCCTGCAATCAGACGCATGACAGCCGGGTGTTCCGGTTCGTACATGTTACCGATCAGATCATTGTTTCTGTCAACGGCGAGCGTGTATTGGACAAGGTCGTTTGTTCCAAATGAACAGAAGTTGATTCCTGCTTTGATGAACTCGTCAATAATAATTGCCGATGCGGGAATCTCCACCATGATACCGAGTTCCATGTGGTCAACGTCAAGACCCCATTCCCGGAATGCCGCTTTTGCTGCGAGGAACTCGCGCGGGTGTTGGACAAGCGGGAACATAATGCCGATGTTGTGGTAGCCTGCTGCCCAGAGGCGGCGGAAAGCTTCTGCCTGCATTTTGAGTTGTTCCTTCTGACGGAGATCACGGCGGATACCGCGGAATCCGAGCATCGGGTTGTGTTCATGAGGCTCGTCTTCGCCGCCTTCCATGTTAAGGAATTCATCCGTCGGTGAGTCGAGTGTTCTTACCCATACGGACTTCCCACGGAATGCGTCGAGAACGGTTTTGATTCCATTCATTAATTCGGTGATGAAATCTTCCTGTTTATTGTTTTTGATATACCAGGAAGGTGTCTTGTTCATGCCGATGATAAGATGTTCTATGCGAAGAAGTCCGACACCATCTGCTCCGGTGGCGGCAGCTCTGGCAGCTGCTTCGGGCATGGAGACATTGACCTTTACCGAGGTTGCTGTGATAATCGGTGATGCGACTACAGCCGGGCCTTTGGATGCTGCCCCGCTCTCTTCGGCAACTGCAAGTTTCCCTTCGTAGATGAGACCTTTCTCACCGTCGATGGTGACAATCTGTCCCTCTTTCAGGATAGAGGTTGCCCGTTTTGTTCCGACGACTGCCGGGGTACCGAGTTCACGGGATACAATTGCCGCATGGCAGGTCATTCCCCCTTCATCGGTGATGATACCAACGACTTTCTTCATTGCGGGAACCATGTCGGGGTTTGTCATGGTTGCAACCATGATATCGCCGTCCTGGATTTTGGAGGTGTCTTTCACATCTTTGACGATGATGACTTTCCCGGAAGCAACTCCCGGAGAAGCTCCGTATCCCTGAAGGATGATATTCCCTGAGGCAGAGGCGGCAGACTTTTTGGATTTTGATGAATCCTTCTGAATTGTGGTAATCGGGCGTGACTGGAGGATGTAAATCGTATTGCCGACAATACCCCATTCCATATCCTGCGGACTCTTGTAGTGTTCCTCAGATTTAATTGCAAATTCTGCAAGGCGGCTGATTTCCTCTTCGGAAAGAACCTGGGTGTCCTGCCTGTCTTTTGGAATCTCTACAACAATCGTTCCCTTCTTTCCGTCCGGAATTATTTCAACAGATTTGGTGGCAATTGTTTTCTGGATAATCTTCCTGCTCTTTCTGTCATAGACGTAGTTGTCCGGGGAAACGGTTCCGGAAACGATAGCTTCGCCAAGACCCCAGGAACCTTCAATGATGACGGTTTTTGCACCTGAAACCGGGTGGGAGGAAAACATTACCCCGGCTTTTTCAGAGAATACTAACTGCTGAACAACAACCGCGATATTGACGCTGCGGTCACTGAATCCGTTCTTTGAACGGTAGTAGATTGCACGGGCAGTGTATAAGGATGCCCAGCAGTTCTGTACTGCTTCCAGCAAATCTTTTTCACCGAGGATGTTGAGGAAGGTGTCCTGCTGACCTGCAAAGGATGCATCGGGCAGGTCTTCTGCCGTGGCACTTGAGCGGACGGCAACAACTGTTGTATTGCCCATCTTCCTGTAGGATTCGATAATCTCGGTTCTGATTTTAGCCGGCATTTTTGCCGTGCTGACCATTGTCTTGACTTTGTCGGACGTGGCATTGAGTGCTTCATTGTTATCAACGTCAAGTTTTTCAAGGGTAGAAAATAGTGGTTCTTCCAGTTTAGTCATCTGTAAGAACCGGCGGAAAGCCTGTGCTGTAATGACAAAAGCCTGAGGGACGGGCAGACCGACATGGGTCATCTCCCCAAGGGATGCGCCTTTACCGCCCACAGAGGGTATGTCTGTGTTGCGGATTTCAGTCAGCCAGAGAATATTGGGTGATTTGTCCATAGATACTCATTATATCATTACCGTATTAACAATAATAGTTTTGGAGTGAAATAAAAATCAGGCAGAATCACAGAAACATACTATATG
>DATESH010000157.1:0-5840 GCA_035270965.1 Methanocorpusculum sp. | reverse complement strand
TCGAGACGGAGTGTTCCTGATTTATCCGGTCGTCCGTAGCCGCTTTGCTCATAGAGGGGGAGGGCTTCAGAGGGAGCGATTACCTGGGTTCCGTCGAATTCTGCTTTCACGCAGGGTTATGGTTTGTTTTCTACTATCATTAATCAGAAGGGTGTGAACATGGTAACAACAAAAGATACTAACAAGAAACGTAAAATATACTGTATATGTCCCGACGAATAAATGCGGTGTTCATCCTTCTCCTGGCGGCAGTCCTCTTCTGCGGCGCAGGTCAGGCGGCACTTACTGAAAATCTGAATGTCACCTATCATATCGGTGATGCATACACAGATATTTTGTCAGTGAACGTGACGAATGACGGCGGATACTACCTGGGCGTTCTCCACGACGGGGTTCTCTCTCTCGTAAAAACCGATGCAAATGGAAAAGAACTCTGGTCGACCGATGTTACCGGCACGGAATTTCATTCAATCGTAACCTTATCGGACGGGGGCTGTCTGTATGTTACCGCTCTTGGAACCGACACATATCTCTGCCGTGCGGATTCCTCAGGGAATATCATGTATGAATTACCTCTGATTGGTATCGGTGCCGGAGCAAAACCGGTTGTTGTATCCGGTGATACAATCAAGTTCGCCGGCTGGTTCTGGGAGACGGATACCGGTTTTACCCAGAGTTTCCTCTTAAGCGACGGGATCCCTGCAAATGATCAGCTCTCACTCCCGGACGGCAGGATCCCTGTATCAATGATTCAGGATTATGACGGTTCCTATGTTCTTGTTGGCGGAACCACGTCCGCTATTAATCAGACAAGCAGCGAGGCATGGATTATGAAGATGAAAAACGGTACTGCTGCCGAGTGGATCTCCGTTATCAAAACAGATGCCCTGCAGACTGAGTATTATGGTAACGGAAGTACTGCCTATGTTATCTGTCCGGCAGAGGACGGCGGGTATTTTGTTGCCGGCACAACCTCGGCTTATAATCTTACATATTCTTATGGTATTATCTGGGGAGCTATGGTTTCCACAGATGGTAATGTTTCATGGGAAAAAGAGTTCAATGGTGCGGTTCCTTACGGCGTTGCCCAAGTCGGCACGGATTATCTGATTGCCGGAACCGGGTGGGACTCTCCGTTATGGATGACAGTCTCTGCAGGCGGTGCTTTGATGGAAATTGTCCATCCCGACGTTATCGGTCGGTTCAGCTCATTAGCACAGATCTCATCAGGTAGTGTGGTCCTCACAGGCTGGAGTTATCTCACAGGCTCGCCTGACGGGTATCTGGTCGGTCTCTCTGACGGTTCAACTGCGACAAGTCCTGTTCCGGTAGCCGGAGTTATAATCGGGCTTATTGGAGCGGCATTAGTTGCCTTTGGCGGAACAAAACGCCAGCGGAAATAATAAAAAATACCCTGCGGGTATTTTTTCCGACCCTTTTTAGAATACCCTGGAAAAAAGACTGTTCTTAATTTCTGTATGCAGTGCCGGTTGGTTCGCTGATTTCCATACAGCAGTATTCGAAATTTTCTGTCATACAGTGAATCTCTTCCACGTACACCCTTTCACGATAAAACGCAGAAAAAATAGCTTCCAGCATACTCATTGAGATTACGCAGTTCTTCCCGCTCCCCTTCGGCATAATCATGCACTCATAGCATTGGTAGATTTCTAGTTGAAGCGGGGTGAAGGATTTGAGTTTTACCTCGCCGAATCCATAGTGATGCCAGAATTCAACGATGTTTTCCAGGGTTTTCTCAAGCGTGTCGGCAACGAGATATACTGCAATCGTCTCTCCCAAAACCTCTCCGCCACGCAGAAGAATCGGGTCGATATTTATTCCCGCTTCACTTAGGGCGACTTTGATAATATGGGGGATGATTTCCTTGTAATCTATTTTGTCGTAATGTGTGTATGCCTGTCTGATGAGTTCGCGGAACTCGGATGTTCCGTTGTGACTTGTCGGAGTGATGCTCCCGATCAGTGTTGCGGTCAGAACATAGTTCTTCTTACGACCGTCATCCGGATCCTGTACTGAGGCAATCAGTCCCCCCGTCTCCAGAGAACTGACATAGCCGGAAATTGTGGATTTGGAAAGACCGGTGACCTCAATAATCCGTGCAAAAGAGACAGAATCTTCATCTGACAGTAACTGGAGAATTTTATTTCTGACCGGATTGCGTACAGTAGTTACCGATCCTTTTTTTGAATATATTTTCAGGGGTTGTTTACTGTCCGGTTCTGGCATTCCGTTCTCTATCATCTATAAGTTCATCCCAATCTCATAAGAAGATTGGGGATAAGGCATCTTTTCAACCGAAGTTATCGGAATTGTGGTGATTATTCATCACGATAGGGGATCTCTACCGTAGTCAGGTCGTTTGGTGCAATTATGTCTCCGCTGAAAAACTCTTTTGCGTCTTTCAGATGACCTGCAGGGTTTGTGTACCTTGAACTGAAATGCACCAGTGCCAGGATTTTTGGTTTTACCATAAATGCAATCTGCCCTGCTTCGCATGCAGTAGAGTGCCATGCCTCTTTGGCTCTCTCAGCGCCCTCTTCCTCATTGAATGTTGCTTCATGAATCAGCAGGTCTGCATTGGACATTAACTCTGTCTGGTTTTTCACCGGCCGGGTATCTCCGGTGTAAACAATCTTTCGTCCCCGCCTTCTTTCGCCCATGACCATATCAGGGGTGATGGTAACTTCCTCGCCGTCACGCATAATCCTGACCGGGCTTCCTCTCTGGAGTTTACCAAAGAGAGGTCCTGGTTTTACGCCAAGAGAGATTGCCCCTTCACGGTTGAATCTGCCCGGACGCATATCTTCTTCCAGGACATAGCCTACACTCTCCATCCCGTGGTAGGTTTTGAATGCGAAAACAGAGTATCCGTCAAAGATTGTCACATCTCCGTCGGATACTTCAACAGCGTTCAGCTGAAACGGGATCTTCGGTGTGAGCTGATGAATGATGTCCACAAACCAGTCAACCCCCTTTGGTCCGTAAAGCGTCAGCGGTTCTGTTCTCCCATTGAATGCCATCGTTTCTACCAGTCCGAATATGCCGAGATAGTGGTCGGCATGCCAGTGGGTGATGAAGATGGCGTTAACGGTAAATCCTGTTTTGAGCCGCATCATCTGCTGCTGGGCTCCTTCCCCGCAGTCAAAGAGGAGCGTGTCGGATCCCCTCCTGATCATTATGCAGGACGGATTTCTGAGCGGTGTCGGAAGAGCTCCCGCGGTTCCGAGAAAATGTACGAAGAGTGTTTCTCCAGGCATTTCAGAACCACTTCCGCAGAAATTCAAGGCTCATTTTTCCTTCTTCCGGTTTCCGTCCTTCGACTACGATAATCTTCCCTTTGTATTCCTTCACGATTTTCGGCATGATTTTATTCCAGTCGATTGAGCCTTTTCCAAGAGGAAGATGTTCATCATATTTTCCATGATTGTCGTGAATGTGAAGGTGATGTGCTTTTGGCAGGATAATTTTGCAGAAATCATCGAGGTTTCCCGTGGTGTTGGCATGCCCGATATCAAGGGTGAGCCCCATGCCCGGAACTCCGTCAACAAATCCTTCCTGTTCATACGGGTCGCGGCAGAAGAAGTCATCGAGGTTTGGCATGTTTTCGAGGCATGCTGTAACCCCGCATTTTTCTGCGGTTTCACCAAGGCGGATACATGCCAGTTTGTGGTTTTTCCAGGCAGGTGCCGGGTCAAAGCGGCTTACGGGTGTTAAATATCCCGGGTGCAGGACTACAGTATCCGTGATAAGGGATGCCTGTTCGATGCAGACGGTAAACTGTTTTATGGTTTCTTCCCATATCGGCATATTGACCGAAGCTGGGTTTAAGTCGCTGAATGGTGCGTGGACGGAAACGTTTAGATTGTATTCATCAATTTCATGTCTGACCATGGAAAATGTATCGGCTTTGTCCAGCCGGTAGTTTCCGTCAGCAGATATTTCCCATCCGTCAAAACCGGCTTCAGGTATTTCCGAGACCCATGACGGGTCATCCCACACTTTGGATGAGGAAGCAAAATATATTTTCATGCGATATTCTCCAGATATGTTTTGATTCTGGCAACGAAATCTTCTTTTGTTGATTCGTTCTCTATTTTTGTGTCTGCGAGGGACATTGCGCGTGCGAGTCCAAAGGATTCTTCCCGTTCGTCACGTGCGCGAAGTGTTTCCGGCGTCGTTGTGTCGTCGCTTCTCCCTCTGCTTTTCATACGGAACAGGCGGGTTTCGAATGAAGCGGTGACTGCAAGAAGACGGAACCCGGAAAATACGGATTTGAAGAATGTTACTTCGGAATCACCTCTGATTCCGTCAATGATGACCGCCTTTTGCATAGTTTTTTCAATCTCTTTTGCGGTTAAAATCGCAATGGCATCCATACCAAGTTTGGCACGGAGTTCCCGCGCTGTGTTTCCGATATTTTCATCTGTTAACGGCAGTCCTTTTTCCGTGACCTGTCTCCGGATCATGTCCCCCATGACTACAACGGGGATTCCCTGTTCTTTGGCGATATTCGAAAATTCACCTTTCCCGCTTGCGGGGTATCCGACTACGCCGATAACCATCATTATCTTGATAATATTGTCTTAGATTCTGCCGCGGTCCTGATGCATTCTATAATGGTAAGACAGCGGTCAGGTTCGGTTTCATTTTTTGCCCGTGAACATAGTTCGAGTATGAGTGCATCAAGTTCGGTTGTGATACTGCCTGAGGCAGGAGACTGAGTATGTTCTGCTTCGGCATATTTCGGCACGATTACCCGGAGATTTTCGGGAACTTTCTGCGGGACCTGTTCTTCGTCTGCAGTATTTGCACATATCACACACATTTTCTTTCCTTTTACCTCAAAGAGGGGCGCTCCGCATTTCGGGCAGCTTTCCGAGAGCATTTTACCTCCGTTCAGGAGATATCCTGTCATTATATCCTCCGGATTTTTAGTCATGGTTATTCCTCTATTCCATACAGATTAGTTTTCAGAGTATAAATGTATGAAGAAAAAGGGGAGTCTTTATTTTAGCAGAGGTATAACATGAGTTACACATTTTGGGGTTGGGAGCTAAATATGGCAAATCCGGAAGATATGATTAAGCAGTGTGTTATGACACTGCATGCAATGAGTGAAGATTCGACTATTCCACGGAATATCCGCCGCATGGCCGATGATACGATGAAAGTGCTTCAGGATGAGAAGAAGACCCTTGGTCTTCGCGCAGCGACTGCCCTCTCGATGGTCGATGAAGTCGGCAATGATTCGAATCTGCCGATTCACGCCCGGACAAAAATCTGGGAGCTTGCTTCGACTCTTGAAGCAATTCCTTTTGACTAATCCTCTTTTTTACTAAAGCCGCCGAATTTATCTGCAGTTGTAAAACCCGAGTTTTTCCGCGTCTGCATTTGTCTGAGGATTTCACCGGCAATTTCAGCTGATTCTGATACGGCAAGCAGTTTTGTTTTTCGAAGGTCGAGCCTGTATCCGCATATGCAGGTTTTAGTGGCGTGGGTGAGGTCTGCGACAATCAGTCTTCTGCATTTGGAACACCCGACTACAGCAAATCCTGTATTTTTCTGCATTATTTATTTCATCCCTGATCTGTCATATTCCCTTGAATCCTCTGATATTTAAGCAGATGCTTCCTGCGTCTCTGTTTTTAAAACCGGCATGTTTATATTTTTAAACCACATTCTAATTAAAGCAGTCAATCCCGACTTAACTCAGCTGGTAGAGTGCGCGGCTGTAGAAAGATTAACGCCTGCGGGCGTACTGCGCGGCTACCGCGATGTCCCCGGTTCGATTCCGGGAGTCGGGACCATTTTCTTGACGA
>DATESH010000156.1:0-4612 GCA_035270965.1 Methanocorpusculum sp. | reverse complement strand
GTGTATCATGACGCTTTGGAAGTGGAACTCGGTTTTCATGGCATCCCTTATGAACACAAGAAACACCTGGATGTATTCTACAAAGGAGTGATACTTCCCAGTTTCTATGAAGCAGATGTTGTCTGTTATGGAAAAATCATCATTGAAATAAAAACAATTTCCCGATTGACTGAAGTTGATGATGCACAATTAATCAACTATCTGAAAGCTACCGGAATTCAGGTGGGTATTCTGATAAACTTTGGGAAGAAAGGTAAACTCGAATGGAGACGATTTGTCTACACGAACGACCTTTACTTCAAAAAGGAGAATATACCTAAATAAATAGAAGAAAACCCGCGACGCAGGTTTCCTTTAAAGAATCTCAAATCCTCGTAACAACAAAAAAAACAATATTTTCTCTGAAGAAAACCCGCGACGCGGGTTTTCCAGCATTTTCCACGCTGTCGTTCCGGCCACGCGGAGCCGATTAGGCGTAGCGTAGGAACGCGACTGAGGAGTGAAACGACGAGGTCAAGAGGACAGCGTAAGGAAAATGCGATTCGTGAAAATTCGCGATTATTCGCGGTTAAATAACCTCATGCGTCCACACCCGGCAAACTCCTTTTTTTTTAGAGATTCGCGTTTTATGAAATAATCCCGGGTCAAACCAAATCTTTTATTTTTCGCGATTTTGCGGGGCGGGGTGAGCCGACAAGCGAGGGTCGTAGACCCGAGTCGGAGAGCAAACCGAAGGTTTGCGAACAGGCTCGCTTTCAGCGGAGCAAATCTTTGCCTTGCGACCAAATCTCTGATTTGCGAGCCCGACACGGTAGAGTATCCTATTTCCGAGACCCATAGACGCCTCCAGGTAAATCATCTTCATCTGCAGCAGAACATACCATATCTGAAATGAGTGGTTGTCATGAGAATGAAGACCGGGCATGGAGTGAGAACGGGAGATTAAAAAAAGAGTTGGTTTGGTGGGTTTAGCTTAGAGTGGACACATGAGATGGGCAATAGATGTTTAATACCTCCACTTTCAGGTCACCGGAGCACAAACTCAAAGTGGAAGAGCCGGTTTCCCGGCCCTTACTTTCTTTCCATTTTCCGGCGATCTTCCTCAAGTTCCTCTTCATACCATTTGTTCAATTCCCGGATGATGATCCGGCGCTGGAGTTCGGAGGGTTTGATGCCCTCTTTTTTTGCACGGAGGTAGAACCACTGCTTCTTTTTCATCGGGAGCCTTGTGGTGATCTGTCCATTGTATTCGACTGGCGTTTCCATGATGACCTGTTTCATTTTGAGACAGATCCGTGTAGTAGATTCTTCTTGAATCATTCTTTCTCCTTGTGGTGTTCTCTTTGGAACACTACCTGCCAAAGGCAGGTTGGTCAATGTCGATCCGTGCCGATTCAACCCAGCGGCACATCTGCATTTTTCCCGGAGGATCCCCTCCTCTCGTTTTCCGCAATATCCGGTACAGTCAAGGACCGGTGACATGTGCAGGTAGGGAATGTACAGGTTTCAGGGTCCGCCCGTGACAGAGGGGACATGTAAGTTTTGTGCGGATCCCATGAACCGAATAGCTGGCCGCCCTTCAGGATTCATCATCCCTCAGGACTCGTATTCCGGACGGAACCCCGAATCTGTATCTTCACCGACCTGATGTCGATGATATATAGTGGGATTTCCATGTATTTAATGGTTATTTATTGCGTATTACGATAATTTTAGGGGTATTTATCTGTTTTAGTGTTGAGATTCGTTCTAAGATGATATAAACCCCTGACCGCGCGGTGCGATAGTGCCTCAGCTTGTGTTGGATATCGGGTGCTCAGTGAATGGGAAGGGGGTTAAGCATTGTTGCAATTTTTGTTTTAGTATTTATGTTTATTGGTTTTGTGGTGGGTGCAAGATGTCTGATGGTTTGGGTGGTGTGTTTGGTGTTCACGGGGATTTCGGGTGAACGCGCGTGGCGGTGTACAGCAGAAATTGATTGTGGGAAAAGAGGTGAGGGGGTGAAGCGGTAGTGATCATGGGTGATGCGGTTGGTGGATAATACGTTTCGTGAACCCGTTACTTTTCAAAATATATCTTCCAATCCTTTTTCTAATCCCAGGGTGCGGGGACCTTTAGGTCCCTCAGCCGAGGCGGACCGGTCCATAGGACCGGTCTCAGCTGAGCAAGTTTTCAAAGGAAACTTGCGACCAAATCTTTGATTTGCGATCAAGCGAGCGAAGCGAGTCGGAGAGTAAACCGAAGGTTTGCGACCAAGCGAGCGAAGCGAGTCGGAGAGCAAGGCGCAGCCTTGCGAACAAGCGAGCGAAGCGAGTCGGAGAGCAAACAGAATGTTTGCGATCAAGTCGATAGACTTGCAGCCAATCCGAGGGTTTGCAATTCGGCGCGGAGGCGGATCGACGGCATAGCCGGCGATCTTAGCTGAGCAAATCTCTGATTTGCGAGCCCGACGCGGTGGGGATATCCTGTTTGCTGAGGTACCGAGTTTTTCGTCTATTTCTACCATTACCTCCACCTCAGCATCAGATGTGTCCTTATACGCTGCTGAAAATCGTTTCATTCTCCGGAGATTCTGTGATGAATTTTGAAAAATCCGAATGATACCAGATCCTGATATGATTTCTGGTATGAGGTCATAAAATTCTATAATACGTATTTTTGCTCTTAGCAGGCCCTATTCGTTCAATAACTTTCAAGGTAATAAGATGATTGAGTCGGTATGTAGCCGTGCTATTTGGTATTTTAAAGTGATTTGCCACACTTACTCTTGTTACTTTTGTATTTTCCCGTATGAATTCATAGAGTTCAAAATCAGTTTGTGTAAAGTTGCTCCCGAATATATTTTTGAGTAACTTCAGGTTATTATTGTTTGAATAACCAAATCTTAACAATAAGATCATGTCACTATATTCATAAATCGGTTTCGGAACTGCGGATGAGAATGTTTGCATTCCTGAACCGCTTCTTTCCATTAAACGTGCTTCCAAGAATAGTCTTGCCAATCTTGGATTTGTTGGATTAGATTTTGATCTGAATACGGTTAAATTTTCAATGGTGGTGTTTTTTAGTATGGTTGGGTTTGAAAAACTCAGGTAATCATCAGAAATGAAGAATTGAGTGAAAGCTCCGGTCCCTGTATAATCTCTATGAACAATTGCATTGACGATTGCTTCTTTTAATAATGGAAAAGGTACAATGTATCTGTCTTCGGTGTTTTTCAGTGTCCGGTCCTGTTCTTTGATAATGTATTTTTCTGCCCATTGTGATACTTTTTCCATAATGAGAATTGCCGGACCAGTATAGTCTTCCCTATATTCGATTTGTTTACCAGTTGTATTGAATATGGTGTTTGCTGAGAATCGTACAAGCAGTTGAATAACTGCAGCATCACAATGCCTAATGGTGTTCTTTGCAAAGGCTACATATCCTTCTTGTGACAAGGTATAGGTCTTATCATTTTTTTGCAGTATGCCGTAGTCCAAAAGCCAGTCCCAAAACATGCCGTATCCATATTCTGTATCAAGTCCTGCATGGTGACAGTAATATTCTATGGCTTCGTCAGATAGGAGGGGTAATAATTCTTTTTCTATGGCAAGATATTCGGCAGCATCCAATTTACCGAACATTTCCGAAAATGCTTTGTTTGCAAGTTCTATCTTTTTCCTGATTGGATCATCAAACATTTGAACGGCTATTCCTTTGTCGAGCAGATAGTGTATCCCCTGATTGTAGACTTTTGGATTCGGGTCCCGCATGCCGATGTAGACTTTTTTAATTCTTGCATCACTGATTCGTACGGAACAAGCTGTTTTATCGCTGCTGCGGGATGCGGGGATGCACGGTTCTCATGTCACGTATAATTCAGCATCGTCAAGAATGCTTCCGGCATTCAAATCATCTAATACTGATTCTTCGGCATGGTGTCCATCTCTGGTATGGCATCTATGCGCCAGTTCGTATGAGCCATCAGGGAATACAAGAAGTGCTGCAACATAGGGAGAGTGTTTGTCTTTATTATTGTCCGGGACGGATTTCAGCATTTCTTCATAGACCATTTTCATATATTCATGAGGTTTTTTTGGTTCGGCTTTTATCACGTGTTCACCCCGGTCATTATCATATCAATAGTTGTTATGATGTTTGTTATGATAGAGATTTTTCTTGATATTACACTGCTTATTCCTTAATTACAGATAAAACAATCTATGTCATCATGCCTTTCCTCCGATTACCTTCTGTTCTGACATACGCCGTCGTATTGCGCTCCCTTCCCGGTGAACAGAATCAGATTTGCTCTAGCGGGATTCTTTGGATGTACGTCGAGTTCGTGTAATGGATTCTTCAGGTGTAAATATCATCACACGGAAAACACGGAAATCACACAGAAACACGGAAAATATTGACATTAGGTTGAGTGTTTGTTGTACCTCCCCAGCCCCCACACCGAACCCACGGAAACACGCAAATCAAAGATTTGCTCCGCTGAGGTCGTCCGCGTTCCGCGTCCAACCCGCAAATCAACGGAATGCACGAAAAGGGGGCAGGGGTGGATGAATTGGAGGATGTTGAATCTGGAGTAAGGTATATTTTTATGAACACTAAAATAGAAGAT
>DATESH010000155.1:0-3011 GCA_035270965.1 Methanocorpusculum sp. | reverse complement strand
TTCCCGATGCCCGGGTCGAGGATGAGCTGGTCGATTCCATACTGCTCTGCACGACTGATAATCTTTACCAGGGCTTCGTGTGTTGACGTAATGTTCGTCGGGTCGCCCGGAATTCTGTGCGTTGTCATTCCGATGACCGGCAGACCGCTGTCGGCAGCCACCTTTGCGTAGCGCTCGTTGGAAAGCCCGCTTATGTCGTTGATTGCGGAGATATCATAATGAAGTGCCGCTTCAAGGACCTCGGGATACATCGTATCGAGCGAAAAAACAGCCCCGGACCCTTCAAGTTCCCGAAGGGCGGTGATGACTCTGGTTTTTTCTTCTTCGACCGAAATCCGCGGTGCGGTAAGTGCCGTACTTCGTGCTCCCAGATCGATAATATCCGCGCCTTCATTCTGCATTTCCTCGACGCGGGTCACTAAACGTTCATAGGGAACGAATGAATCCGAGAAAAATGATTCGGGGCTGATATTCAGCACACCCATCACCCTTGGCGGATTCCCTTTCCCGATGCCGATATTTTTAATATTAACGTTCATTTATCTGATTTCCGGATATAACGGGTATTTCAGGCAGAAATTTGTTACTTCTGTTTTGACTCCGGCAATGACATTGTCATTGTCGATGTGATTCAGGACTTTTGCAATCCAGTCTCCGATCTGTTCACACTGCTCTTCTTTCATACCTCTGGTGGTAATCGTCGGGGTTCCGATTCTGATGCCGGATGTCTCTAAGGGAGACAAAGCCTGTCTCGGGATTGTGTTCTTGTTGACGGTGATGCCGGCTTTTCCCAGAGCGACCTCTGCCTGCACTCCCGATATGTTGTGGTCGGATAAGTCGACCAGACAAAGATGGTTGTCGGTTCCTCCGGATACGAGCCGGAAGTTGTTGTCCTGGAGGGTGGCTGCGAGCACTTTGCTGTTTTTGACGACCTGTTTTGCATATATTTTGTAGTCTTCCGTGAGAGCCTCACGGAAACAGACGGCTTTTGCAGCGATTACATGCATCAGCGGTCCGCCCTGCATACCTGGGAAGACTGCTTTGTCGATGGAGTTTGCATACTCTTTATTGCACATAATGACCCCTCCCCGTGGTCCGCGGAGGGTTTTATGGGTCGTCGACGTGGTATAGGTTGTTACGCCGACAGGGGAGTTGTGGATCCCCGTGCAGCAGAGCCCTGAGATATGAGCGATGTCTGCCATGGATTTGGCTCCGACATCTTCGGCGATTTCCGCGAATGCCTTGAAATCAATTTCCCTCGGGTAAGCCGACGCTCCGCAGACGATCAGGTCCGGTTTATTTTTTCGGGCGATCTCCTCGATTGCACCATAATCAAGAAGTTCCGTTTCCTGGTCAACGCCGTAAAAAGAGCAGTCAAAGAATTTTCCTGACATGTTGGCGGGGTCTCCATGAGAAAGGTGACCTCCGTTCGTCAGGCTCTGGCTTAATATTTTGTCGCCGGGTTTCAGGCAGGAAAGATATACTGCCTCATTTGCCTGGCTGCCGGAATGCGGCTGGACATTTGCGTGTTCTGCGCCGAAAAGTTTGCAGAGCCTGTCACGTGCCAGGTTTTCAATCTGGTCGTAGTATTCACAACCGCCGTAGTAACGTTTTCCCGGATACCCTTCCGCGTATTTATTGGTCAGAATAGTACCCATAGCCTCCATTACTTCACGTGCGACTACGTTCTCGGAAGCGATCAGTTCAAGCCCCTCAACCTGGCGTTTGTTCTCCTTGTTGATAAGTTCGAATATTTCTGGGTCAAATAGTGCCAGAGACGACATAATAATAATGGTAAATACGAAGTGATAAAGGAAACTACTCTTTATTCAGTGAGTCCTCTGCAAATCGTATCATGGAATACATGCCGTCTGAAACCGGGTGGACTTCGAGCAGTTCGGAGAAATCATGAATGGTAACTCCTTTTCTGATAAGATAACCCAGATAGGTCCCGACAAGACCCGTCCCCGGTGCCGATGAGGCAAATCCGTTGATCGTCCCATCCTCTTTTGATATGGTCAGATGCATCGAGCCGACGGAACCATCAGCCACATGCCAGAATGTGGCGGGTCCGGCGATGTTCGGTGACGACAGGGTCACGCTGTCCACGCCTTTTTTCGTGGGGCATACCGTGTAGTCCAGCCCGAGAACGACGGTGAACGGAACCTGCGAAAGGTCGACCGTCCGCGGGTGTCCTAAAATTGCATCTGCCGCCGCAAATCCCTGCAGACGGGCAACAGGGGTGAAATACGGGGCCCCTGTCACATCACCTGCTGCATAGATGCCGGGAACGGATGTTTCCATTTTGTCATCCACTTTGATGGAACCGTCAGGATTTTTGTCAATTCCGGTGATGAATGAGGTCTCGGCCTTCATTCCTGTCGCAAATAAAACCGTATCGAACGGCAGATCCCCGCCGTTTATCCGGATACCTTCCACGTGTTCCTCTCCGAGAATCTTATCGACGGTACCGTAGACTATATTGACGTTGGAAAGGTCACGCTTAACCGCTTTCATCATTCCATCGGGCAGAACCGAAAGGAAAACGCTTCTCACGAAAACGGTAACCTCCGAGCCGAACGCCGCGAAAATATATGCGAACTCTGCGGCGGAGAGTCCTCCTCCGATTATCGCAAGTTTTTTCGGGAGATCCGGCATAGTCCGGAGGGTCTTTGCTGTATATGTCCCCTCAAGGGCGTTTCCGGGAATATCCGGCACATTTATGCCGGTTCCAGCCGCGATGATAATATTTTCCGCATCACGCTGCTCGTTGTTTACCCACAGTTTTCCGTCTCTGATCTCTGCATCCGCTCCGTATTCGATTTCAACGCCGGCTTCTCCTGTCTCCCGCTCAAGGATATGCTCAAGTTTTTTCTGGACGCCCTCGAGTTTTTTGATGATATCCGGATATATGACTTTGGCGCTGCCTTCAATAACGCCGGATTTTTTCAAAAAAGATATGGTATTGATACTTCTGGCTATATCATTCAGCCCGCAGACGAGCATACAGC
>DATESH010000154.1:0-8192 GCA_035270965.1 Methanocorpusculum sp. | reverse complement strand
TCCGTGTCATCATTATGCGGACCAGGAGTGCAGTTTCTGCTATTGTCCGCTTTATCCCTGCATGGATGAGGATCTGGGTCATATGATTGAGACACCGAACGGTGATTTATGGAGTTGTATGGACTGTCTTCTTGTTCACGAACCGATGATTGCCCGTCATCTGCTGGCGAATCCCGAAGCAGGTATTTCCGAACTGAAAGCGCTGAAAAAAAGAGGTATTTAGAGTCCAAGCTTTTTTGCAAGCTCTTCTAAGGGGATTCCGTGGACCATGGCGGCCTCACGAATGGTTTCATTGTTTGCGATTGCACAGCCAAGACAGCCCATGCCGAAGTTCTGCAGAGTAATCGCTGCTTCGGGTTTTGCACGAAGGAGGTCGGCGATAGTTGAATCAAGAGTGATTGCCATAATAGTATGTTGGCGTGATTACTACTTGATATTTCCGAAGATGATACAGTTAAGATACGTGTAATCCGGTAGAGGTGGTTTCGAATGAAAGTATTTCTTTCCATTCAAGGTCAGACCATATGCCGTTTTTGAGTTCCATTACATCATAGGAAGGATATGCATCCCCCATTTCATCGAAGACGATTGAGCCGGTAAGTCCTACATGGCGGATTTCGGAAAGAGCCTCTTTTATGCCGTCTGCGGTATATCCGCTGTTTTCCATTGCTTCTGAGACGACAATCATCGTGTCATATCCGTAAATCGAATCACGCATGCTCAGTTTTTCACCGTATTTATCCTCATAGGCTAGTTCATATAAGGGGTCGGAGATTTTTCTCGCCTGCGAAAATCCGATTAATCCTTCGGCGTATTCTCCGACCTGTTTTGGAATCTGGCTGCTTGTGACGGTGTCGGAGCCAAACCAGTATGGGTCGAGTCCCTCTTTTTCTGCTTCCTGCATTATTGCTACTGCCTGACTCGGGTTGATGATCAGGAGTATGGTATTCGGATTGGTCTTTTTCATTTCGTCGATGACGGCTGTGGTATTGACCGTGCTGGAATCCGGAACCATCATGGTAGATACAATATGCAGATCAGGATACGAAGCTTTTGCCTCGTTGACAAATGCATTTTCGAGACTTTTTCCATAGCTGGTGTCAAGATAGAGGACCATCACATTTCCCGTGTCAGTCTGTCCGGAAATTATCTTTGCCATACCCGCCCCGAGGTAAATATCCGAGGAGACCGTTCGGTAAACGTAATTCTTGTATGCGGAAAGACTTGCAGAAGTTGCCGAGGGGGATATCAGAAGAATCTCATAGGTTTCTGCGTAGGGAGCAAGAGCTAAGGTCACGGTACTTGAAACGGCACCAATAACGACAGGGATTCCGCGGTCGCGGATTTCCTTGAACTGTTCTATTGCGAGTGTGGTATTTCCTTTATTATCATAGTAAACGACATTCAGCGGGACGCCCCGGACGCCTCCGTTGTCATTGATGTCATCGACGGCGAGTTCGATTCCGCGCTGATATTCGATACCGAATACTGCCATTTCACCTTCGAATGGAAGAGTTACCGCAATGGTTACTTCATCCTCGGGGAAATCTCCGGCGATAAGTGTTCCAAACGGGTGGAATGCAATGATGAACATGATGGCTGCCAGAAGAAAAATACCAAGGGTGATGTACTTCGAGGTCTTTGTCTCCGGCTTTTTTTCTTCGTGACCTGACATTTATTTCTCCTCTTTTGGTTCGTCTTTATCTTCTGTATCTTCTGTATCTTCTGTTTTCTTTCTGCGGAAGAGTTTGTGTTCGCCTTCGGCAAAGACATGATACTCTTTTACGAAATAGGCGAATAATGCCACGCCAAGGGTGTTTACTATCGTTACCGGCAGAAGGGTGCTGGTTATTGTAGTCATGACTTCAGCCACGGTCTGTGTGCCGAAAGCGAGTCCGCATACCGGCACGATTACGAGAAGATGTATCAGTTCTATTCCGATGGTCAGAATTGCCGCTTTGAAGACGGTAACCTTTCCTTTCCAGAAATGAATGACAAATCCTGCGGCGAGTCCGGCAAAGAGAATTGCAAGAGAACAGCCTATGGCAGTAGGACCGCCCTGGGCATACCGGTAGATACATCCGATTAAACCGGCAACTCCGCCAACGACAGGACCGCCCAAAAGTCCCGCGACTATTGGTCCAACAGCACTGAAATTGAAGATGATGCCGCCAACTGCTATCCCTCTGAATACTCCGTAGACGGAAAGTGCGCCAAACAACCCGATCGCCCATAATTTATCGATGAAGGTCGCTTTTCCCCCGATGAGTTTTTTGAACAGGTCGGTTTTTGTGATGATGTAGAGGACGACTACGATTACCAGCATCCGTTCAATTAAGGGGATGCCGTTTATCAGGAATGAGGATTCGATTAAAAGGGCGACATAAATCGAGAGTACACTCCCGAGACCCATTATCACGAGCCAGATTCTGTTCCCTTTTGCGTATTTCGGCAGTTTGTGGTCAAGGAAAATGACGATGAATCCGAATATGCCGAAAAGGATTGCCGAGAGAGCGGATATCTGACGGATGACTATCATCGGGTCTGCGATAACGAATGTTGTGATGATTACCGCAGAGAAGGCGAGGAGAACCAGGTTGTAGAGTTTCCTCTCATCCGGCATCTTTTTTCCTTTGTCTATTCCCATGTGGTGGATTACGGTTGAAAGAGCTCTTGCACGTGCGTCCATGCCGACGACAACCGCACCGAAGAAAATTATTGCGACCAGGAAGAGGAATATATATGTCCCGTAGGGAATCGATCCGAAGATGTAGAGGACCTGGGTGATTAAGGTGTCAAGAGTGATTTCGGCTCCGTGAGGCATGAAGGAGACGGCATATCCTGCATAGCCGAGGAACATGAAACCAATCGTGACGATTGCCACGAAGATGAAGCCGGTAAAGACGTCAATGTTTACACTGCGGATATATTTCCGGAAGAATGACTCGTTTTGCAGATCGCATTCCTGTTTATTTTCTTCATGGATTTTGGTTTTCTGGGATAACCATACCGAATAAAGCATCAGGTTGAGTCCGGAACCGACGACTCCCAAAATGGCTAATATTGCCATCTCGGAACCTGTCGGAATTGTCGGAATCAGCCCGGCGGCGAGAAAGTTAAAGGAAAGGGGGAACTGTAAGAGGCTGATGATAATGCCCCCTGCAAGTACGGTGATCATTACCGCCATTACGGGTTCAAGGATTTCGTATGAACTGGTACGAAGAACGGCTAATACCAGTATGAGGAGAAAAACCGCTATGAGAAATGCCGAGTAGATTCCCGGGAGGAGATAGTTCAGGAATGCCGCACAAAACATCAGCATTGAGCCGATGGCAAACATTTCTATGAGATAGGAAAAGATGATGAGATACGAACCCCAGTGTTTCGGACCGGGCAGGGTGTTGAGCGCATCGAATATGGTCCGATGCGTCGCGAGTGTATAACGTGCGATTCCATTGGTAAATGCGTATTTGAAAACAAGAGTGATTATGACGACCCAGATTAATGCGAGACCATAGTGTGCCCCGATTTCGATTGCTTCGGTGACGCCGGCTTCTCCTGCTGCAGTGATTGCCAGAAGAAGGCCCGGTCCGAAGAATACGAAATTATTCCGGAACCATCGCCTGAACTTTACGAGTAGAGAGTCACTCATTAATAGTATGAGGTTTTGAAAGTTTGAGAATATATATTCCTATGAGTTGACCTCCTGGAACGGGGCTGTGGTTACGGGTTATTTGAATGCGGCACATGCTGCGCCAAGCAGGGGGGCATTTCCATCCAGGGCGGAGAGCCGGATATCCGGGACTGTCAGGTAGTGGTCGATGTGTGCGGTCATTTTACCGGCAATAAGCGAAGGATAGTTTCTGGCTATGGGGCCGTCCAGAATTATTACATCAGGGTTGTATGCGGCAATGACTGCAGAAAGTCCCCGCCCGTTTATTTCTGCAAGTTCTTCTGAGAATGAGAGACAGAGCGGGCTTTTTATTTCTGCGGCGTTAAGAATCTGTTCGGCGGTGATTGCCGGATTCGGCATACATTCGGCATATTTTGCACTCCAGGCACGGAAAAATTTGGGGATGCCGGTTCCGCTTGCATATGCTTCCCAGTGTCCGGTTCCTCCGCATCCGCAGGGAATGTTCCAGGTTGTATCAACAGGGAAATGCCCGACCTCGGAGGCATTGCCGTTCGAACCGGAGAGGAGTTTTCCGTTTTCTATTACGCCTGCACCAATCCCGGTTGAAAATGTGAGATAGACGAGCGTGCCGGCATTTTTTCCCCCGCCGAAGTAGTATTCACCAAGAGCGCCGGCTTTGCAGTCTGTCATCATGCTCACAGGAATCCCGAACTGATCATGAAGGGGTTCGGTGAGCAAAATCCGGTCGCATTTCATATTGGGAGAACAGGTTACCGAGCCGTTTTTCAAATCAACGGGTCCTGCCGTGCTGATCCCGATTGCTTTTGGCGAAGTGCGGGACTTTTTTATCAAATCTGAAATCATGTCATAGATTAGTGTCTGTATTTCTACCCCGTCAGACAATCCGCCGACTTCATTCCGGGAAAATGCAATTATCGTTCCATCGGTGTCGATTATTCCCGCACGGACATGGGTCGCCCCTAAATCCACAGAAACAATATAGGTAGTAGTATCCATCTCAGAGGTAGATGCGCTCTCTTTGCACATCAAGTCTCTCATTATCTGACCTGTTTTCCTAAAAGAGGCAATATATCGTTGTTTAACAAAAATTTGTCCCTGTTATTCCGGACATTTGCGGGATATTGTCCTGTTCACATCAGAATCCGGGGAGTTGGCGGACCGGAAGATATCTCAAAATGAACCCGCGAAAAAAGGCAGGTCTCATCAATGTCGGTATTTCTAAAATCAAGCCCAGAATACCGCCGCAATACGGTTTTCGGCACAGGATGCAATCTGCGATGTCTTTTGGCGGCAGTCGGGAATACCGGAAATAATTCCGTTCTTTTTCCATGTCCGGAGGAGAGTGACACAATCCTTAACTAGCTTTAATCCGAAATCCTCTAGTAATATGATAACCATCGGGCTTTTAGGTTGCGGAAATATCGGGAGAGTTATTGCGGAAGGTCAGGAAAACTTCAAAATAACTGCAGTTTTTGATGTGGTTTTTGAACGTGCCGAAGAATTCGGCAGGGAATTCGGCGCAACTCCCTACTCTGATTTTACTGCATTCCTGAAGGAGCCGACTGAACTTATAGTCGAGGCTGCCTCGGTTCCGGCTGCGACTGCCCATGCGGAAGAAGTCCTTCGTGCGGGAAAAGATATTGTCATTATGAGTGTGGGAGCTCTCGCGGATGTTTCATTCCGCGAGAATCTCATTGAGATTGCCCGCGAAAATAAGAGAAAAATCCATATTCCGTCGGGAGCTGTCATGGGACTTGATAATATCCGTGTCGGTCAGATTTCAAAAGTTGATAAATTCCTTTTGCGCACAACGAAGAATCCAAAGTCCCTGTCACGTGAAGCAACTGAAAAAACCTGTATCTTTACCGGAAAAGCCTTTGACTGTGTTCATCTGTATCCAAAGAACACGAATGTTGCTGAATCCCTTTCGATAGCATGCGGACGGGAAGTGGATGTTGAACTCTGGATGGACCCGAAAGAAGACCGGAATATGCATGAAATATTCTTTGAAGGAGATTTCGGAGAAGCATATGTCAGAGTCAGAAATGTTCCGTCTCCGGCAAATCCGGCTACAAGTTATCTTGCAGCCCTTTCGATTCTGACACTTCTCAGAAATCTGGATAACCCTCTGGTGATTGGAGCATGACCTGCGGACAGGAGATAAGGCGGCTTGCTGCAGAAAAAGGCGCACTGATTCTCGCACACAATTATGAGCCGCCGGAAATCCAGGACCTTGCCGACATTACGGGAGATTCGCTTGAACTCGCCCGCCGTGCGAAGGAAGCGAAGGAGGCGACGCTTGTTGTCTGCGGTGTGTATTTCATGGCAGAGACGGCAAAGATTCTCTCGCCGGAAAAAACGGTTCTCATCCCGCGTCCGGATGCAGGCTGTGCTCTTGCAGATCATCTCACTCCGGAAATGGTCCGTGCAGCGAAGGCAAAATACCCGGGAGCCCCGTTCGTTGTGTATGTGAATTCAACCGCGGCAACAAAGGCGGAGTGTGATATTACCTGTACTTCGGCAAATGCCGCAGATGTAGTCCGCGCTCTTCCCGAAGATACGGTTCTGTTCGGTCCGGATGCCAATCTCGCGGCTTATGTGCAGAGGCTTGTTCCTGAGAAAAAAATCATACCTGTCCCGAAAGACGGCGGATGCCCGACACATCATGAGTTTACGTTAAGGGATATTGAAAATGCGAGACGCATGTATCCTGATGCAACCATAGTCTGCCACCCGGAATGTTCAAGCGAGGTTCAGATCGCTTCCGATATGGTGGGTTCGACTGGATATATGCTCAGGAACTGCGGCACACAAAAGGAGTGGGTTATCCTTACCGATATCGGGATTCTCCACCCTCTGAGGAAGAAATATCCGGATACGCTCTTCCATGGTATTGATACGGCAGTGTGTCAGAACATGAAGATTATCACCGAGGAGGATTTGTATATGACCCTTCGCGATGGTGTGGTTCCTGTTCAGGTCCCGGATACAATTGCAGAACGTGCCCGCGTAGCAATTGAGCGGATGATAAAGGTCTCAAAGTAAATGATTCCAACCGATCAGCTTCTTTCGTTTGTTGCCGAGGATGTTTCCTCGGGCGATATCACGACGCTTGCTCTTCTGGAAAACAGTATTGTTTCCGCACGAATTGAGGCAAGAGAGGAGATGGTTGTGTCCGGTGTCGAGGAGTGTGTCTGGCTGTTTGAGAATGCAGGAGTGCATGCAGTGCCGGAAATTACTGACGGTTCTCCTGCGAAAGCCGGTGAAAAAATTATCTCGCTTAAAGGTCCGGTTCATGCAGTTCTTTCGCTTGAGCGGACATGTCTGAATCTTCTCGGCAGGATGAGCGGGATTGCATCGGGCGTGGCAAAAGCCAATCGTCTTATTTCTGTGGTGAATGACCATGTCCGTGCGGCAGGGACAAGGAAGACTGCGCCGGGTCTCCGCTATTTTGATAAGAAGGCTATTGTT
This sequence comes from Methanocorpusculum sp., assembly GCA_035270965.1. Taxonomy (GTDB): domain Archaea; phylum Halobacteriota; class Methanomicrobia; order Methanomicrobiales; family Methanocorpusculaceae; genus Methanocorpusculum. The sequence goes on along the minus strand of DATESH010000154.1, from coordinate 1,066 downwards.
GCGGGCGGAGGTCTGCCTCACCGGTATGATTTGTCGGATCAGTTTCTGATTAAGGATACGCACAGGGCGTTTCTGCCGGTTGATGAAGCGGTACGCCGGGCGAAGGCCTTTTCAGATAAGAAGGTCGAGTGCGAGGTTGAGTCTTTAGAGGATGCTCTTCTTGCAGCACGGGCAGGTGCGGATATTATTATGTTTGATAATATGGCTCCTGATAAAATCCGCGGGGCGATTTCTGCTCTGAAGTCTGCAGGGCTTCGTGAGAATGTTACGCTGGAGATTTCGGGCGGGATTACGCCGGAAACCGTTGGCAGATTCGCGGGTCTGGATATTGATGTAATCAGCATGGGTTCACTTACGCATTCGGTAAAGTGCGCTGATGTGAGTCTAGAGATTGAGTTATAGATGAAAGTTCAGAGAAAAGTTGCATTTGTTCTTTTTGCGGGTTCAATTGTATTGACTGTCGTGTGTTTTATGCTGGGATTTCCGTTTTTCTTTTTGTTTCTGTTTTTCCCGATGCTTTTGTTTTTTCCCGGGCGGCGTCCGGGAAGAGTGTGTCCGGTTTGCGGCGTTGAGGCATCGGATGATTCGAAGTACTGCCGGGTATGCGGAGCGAAGTTAGAGGAGCATTGAGGTGTAGGAGATGAATTTTACCATTAGAGAAATGGAAGATGATGACTGGCAGAGGGTCAGTGATATTTATCGGCAGGCACTTCTGGAAGGGATATCGACTTTTGAAACAATATGTCCGGGTTTCGAAGCATGGGATAAGGTTCATCTGAAAGAATGCCGGTATGTCCTGGTTGCGGAAGATACTGTTGTCGGGTGGTGTGCTGTTGGTCCGACTTCTGCCCGGGAAGCCTATAAGGGTGTTATCGAAGTCAGTATCTATTTTGATAAGGCATTTCGCGGCAGGGGTTTGGGCACGTTACTGCTGAATCATCTTTGCAGGGTGAGTGAAGAGAGAGGTTACTGGTGTTTGTATGTGTGTATTTTGTCCATGAATGCAGCAAGCATCAATCTTCATAAAAAGTGCGGTTTTCGGGAGGTTGGTTATCGTGAAAGAATT
>DATESH010000153.1:0-4512 GCA_035270965.1 Methanocorpusculum sp. | reverse complement strand
GAGGTTTTTGAAGAGCCTGAACCAGTCATGGATTTCGGTGTCTTCGGGGACCATGCCGCAGCGTTCGTAGATGAGGTGTCTGATGTCTTCGCCGAATGCGTTTTCGGCTGTGGCGATGCCTTTCATGGCGATGACGGGGAGCGCTGTCTCCCGGACGATCTCCATGAAGGTCCGCTGCATGCAGCTGATCTGTTCGCTGTGGTCATGGAGTTTGGTGAGCTGATCGGCGGTGATGCTGTCCGGAGCCGGTTCGCCTTTTGCAACCTCTCCATAGAGAAGGAGATGGGCACATGAGGTGAATAGTTCGGTGCGGCTGATAAAGCCGAGTTCGTCTGCGATGCGGTCGAGGATCTTTCCTTCCTCGTCGGTTATTTTGATGTATGCATTTTGTCGCATTTTCAGATATGATTTTTGTGAGTGCAGAGTGCAGAATGCAGAATGCAGTCTGTTTTTCACCATTATGATGACCCGGATATTTTTCAGGGTCGTGTTTTCCTATTTTTCTGTGGACTCTTGAGTAAGTATATATACTTTTAGAAAGAAACAAATAATAATGGAGTATTTCGGCATCACATTCCTCTAGAGAGGAGTGCGGCTCAAAATAGTTCCCTGTCTTTCTTTTTTCTGATTCCTGTGTTGCATTCTGCATTCTGCATTCTGCATTCTGCATTCTGCATTCAACCCGGGGATGAAGAGTCCTGTCTGGATGTATCGGGCATTTTGATTAGCCCAAAGGTCCAATAGAAGAGTGTCTGTTCTTTTCTTTCCGTCTAAAGTGAGAATCGGGCAGACACGTTTTTCTGTTTTGCTTGTATTTTTGTATCACGTCCTGAGGTTTTTCCTCATACTATTGTTGGACGTTTTAGGATAAAATACTGTGTTTTTACGTAATATATTATGTTATATTATGTTATATTATGTTATATTACCTTTTTTTAAGATTTGAGCTCTGTGTATTTTTATGAGTAGATGCTCATGGGTCAGGGGAGCGGGATGAAAAATAGGGGGGACGCTGGATCCGTGGATCTATGGGCTCAGCGTCGTTTGGTTTTGTTGTATTCTTCCAGGTAGTGGTCGATGGCTATCCTGATGACTTCGGAGATGAGCAGGTCTTGTTCTTCTGCTGCGGTTTCGACTCCTTCTCTTTCGCATTTGGAGATTTTTACGCTGAATGTTTCAGTAAGTTGACATCGTCTTGCCCGGCAAGCGGTGCCTAAGCTGCAGCTTGCAGCTGTTTGTGGATTGTCTATTAGTGACATGAAGGAATAATGTGATGATGTCTTTGTATTTTTCCCGGACGGGTGCCTGTGCTAAAAGAATTTCCCGTATACGGATGGTTCCGTTTTTTTGTTTTCCCTTGTGTCACGATGTTTTTTGCGTCGTGAGGAAGATCGAGAAGGAAATCCAGTAATCGCCCGTGAACAGAAGAGTACGGCTTATTTTTCTGCGCATCTTGTTCCAAATAGCTAGCCATCCAAAAGGATTCGTATGCCGGGCTTTCGTGTTTTTCCTTTTCGATCTTGTGTTATTCTTTTGTTTGTTTTGAGGATATTTGAAGGTTGGTTTTTACGTAATACGTTTTAGCTGCGGGCTGCCCCGCAGGGGCGGCCTCAGCCAAGCAAATCTCTGATTTGCGAGCCGTCAAGCGAAGGCCGGAGAGCAAAGAAACACTTTGCGACCCCCCATGGGGCGAAGCCTTCTCGTACACCCGCAGTCGTATTGCGCCCAAGCGAGGGTCGAAGACCCGAGTCGGAGAGCAAATCTTTGATTTGCGAACCCCCTTCCCGGCGAACAGGATCGAATTTGTTTAAGCGGAATTCTTTGGATGTACTTTGGTTTCATGTACGACATACGTGCGGACGCATGAGAATTCCACCACGAATCATTATGCTTCGCTTTGCTCTCCGACTCGGGCATTTTGTCCGCGGGTATCATATTGTTGACGTCAACAAACTGATGTGATACTCTCCATTTTACTGATTCAAACGAAATTTTCGCGGTATTCCCGCCCGGCCAAAAATCCCACCTCCATGCCAAATATCTGACTTCGAACTATCCGGTTAAACCGGACAGTTGGGATTTCATTTAAAAGATTATCTATTTTCATTACCCTCACTATCTTTACTTGAATCAGATTTAGGGATATATAATAGCTTGTTTAGCACATCTTCCAACTCATCCTCATCCTGTGCAGTTTCCCGCTCCAACTCCCGTGCCTCGAACACCTCGAACTCCCGGGAAGCCTTACTCTTCGCCCGCTCCATCGAAATCTTCCCGGCACTCGTAAGAATACTCATATCATTCAGCCGGAGAATCGCCTCCAGCTTCACCTCCCAGTCATGCATCGTCATAACCTTCCGCGAACGTGCCTGCTGCTCCGCATACTCCAGAAACTGATTCACCAGCGAATTCATCGTCGTGATCTCCTCGCTCGAAAGATAATTCTTCGCTGTCAAAACATCCGCCAGACGAATCTTCCCGTTTGGATTCTCCTTCCCCCCTTTTTTTGCGGGTTGGATGCGAAGCAGACAACCTTAGCTGTTCTCTTTTTTTGGCAAGGGGATTTGCATGCACCTAGGACTTATACAAAATCGTTTCTCCACTGGCAAATACAACTGCGATCTTCATTTATTCCACCTCCTGCAAAATATCTCCAGAACCTGCAAGCAGCCACTTGTAAAGCGGAATAAACAAAATCCCGTCCTCTTCCTTTTCCACATCCTTAGTAATAACTATTCGCGCCTTAATCTTTCCTTTAAACGCATTCTCAAACTCATTCAGACCTTTGATCTCACGCTCGGGAATGTCGTCAGAATAACATACATTAATCGCCGAGAGCGTATAGTCCCTATGCTGGATCACGAAATCAACCTCATTCTTATCCTTCCAGAAGTAGATAGAATAGCCATTCTGCTTAAGATTTACAAACACAAGATTTTCAACCAGTCTGCCTTCATCCGCAGAAAAAGAAAACGCAACTGAATTTCTTAAACCAGTGTCGATCGTGTAGATTTTCTTATGACCCGCATTCTGACTTTTCAGCGAATAACTGAAATTCTGCAGCTCAAAAAGCAGGAAAGCATCCTCCGCAAATGAAATATAATCATTAACAATTCTGGAATCTACATTATACATCAAAGCAAGCTTGCGGTATGAAAACGGAGCCGAGATATTTGTTATCAGATAAACAAGAAGCCTGCGAAGCACACTGTGATTTCTGACATCATGCGTCTCCTCAATATCACGAAAGAGAATACTGTCAAAATACGTTGATAGATGATCTTTTCTGATATCCTGATTTTCAATTCTGACGGCTGCGGGGAAACCTCCATATTGAATATATTCTCTAAGCAGGGATGCGATCTCATATCTGCGGGTTATAAACTCTAATTTCTCCGACGGAACGGATATATTTCTGAACTGCAGATACTCAGAAAAATCAAGCGGATAAACATGAATTTTAAGATATCTCCCGCTTATCTTAGATGATAATCCTGAATCGAGAAGCTTTGCTGAAGATCCGGATATGATTATTTTATATTTTTTCAAATCATACCATGCTTTAAGCCACAGTTCCCATTTTGGAATCGTCTGAATCTCATCAAATATCAGCGTTATATCTTCATCTGCAGATACATTTGTCTGAAACGTTTCAAGAATATCCGGCAGAGGTTCCTGGAGTTTCTGTATGAGCGGATCATCACAGTTTACAAATAATATCCCTGATGGTTTTTTTCCTATTTGAATAAGTTCCTCTACTGTTTGTTTAAGGAGAGTTGTTTTGCCTGAACGGCGGACGCCGTTCAAAACAACTATCTCCCCTGTTTCCAGATATCGTAATATTTTATGCAGATAGCGACGACGTTTTACCCCTGTGTCCTGTTGTATCTGAGACCAATGTGGGTTCTGCAAACTAAGTACTGCAAGAAGTTCATCCATACCAATAAGTGTGACATTATACTACATAATGTTATTGAATAAATGAGACATTATGATGTGATAAATTAAATTTATTGTTTGACATTATAATGACATATATGTTGAACTGTATGTGACATTGAAATGGATCATATTTTTGTAATAGGACTTACGCGGTGTTGTGATCGCCACTGAGAAATACTGATGTACGTATAAGATGTACTTCGATTTCGTACGTGAGATTCTTTGGATGTTAGATCCAGCACAAGGCTTTGCCTTGCGAGCCCGCCGCGGTGGGAATATCCTCTTTGCTGATGCCACCCCCACAGGGGGCGAAGCCTCCGCGTACATCCGCAGTCGTATTGCGCCCCCATTATGTGCGGGGGTACTGCGGAAAAGGGGCGAAGCCTTCGAGGACATCTGCTGTCGTATTGCGTTTCCTTTATTTCTTCGGGTGTGGTGTGGAAGGTAATCCCCCTACCCGGCGAACAGAATCGGATTTACTCATGCGAGATTCTTTGGATGTACTTCGATTTCGTGTAAGGGATTCTTTTTGATGACTGCATCCCCGCAAAGCAAAGCCTTGCTCAGCTG
>DATESH010000152.1:0-3982 GCA_035270965.1 Methanocorpusculum sp. | reverse complement strand
ATCTACGATGATGCAGTCTCTTCCTTTTGCCTCCAGATGTTTTGGTGCCATTACCACTTCAGAACCGGAAAGCCGTGTCTTATCAAGATGATCACTTTCCCATTTGCCGACAGCGGCGACTCTTTTGGCGAATTCCCCTGCGCCCTCATCAGGAGAGAGAATCAGCGGATTTTCCAGATTCATTGTGCGGATGTATGAGCCGATTTCCGGAGCAAGTGAAAGATTCTGTACCGGGCATCTGAAGTGGGAGAGAACAGCTAACTCATGAATATTTACGGTAAAGACCCTGTCAGCCCCGGTAGAAAGGACCCGTGCCATAGCCCGTGCTGAAATCGGTTCGCCTTCATTGAATTTTTTATCCTGTCGTGCGTATCCCATATATGGCAGAACAAGCGTTGTATCTTTTCCTTCGCAGGCATCAAGGAGGAGAATGGCCTGCATAGTGGATTCTGCATCAACGGTACTTGCAATGACTATCATCTGATCGTCATCGTCTAAAATCCGGACGTATTGTTCGCCGTCCGGGAAGGTAGTGTACTTCACTTCAGATATTTTACAGCCTAGTACCTTTGCCGTGCGGGATGCGAGGACCTGACTTTTTTCGGTATATACTACTTTCATGATAAGACTCTCTCAACTATCTTTTACTGAAACTACTTAAAGCATAATCAAGTACAAATATTATCATCCTTAGTTGAGGTAGCGAACACAATATGGAAAATGTAGATAATCCGGCTCAAACTCCCGAAAAAACAATTTCGGGAATAGTTTCGGATGCAAATCCGGAAAAAATATCGGAAGAAATTCCGGCGCGTGATGCCCCTCCTGTCAAAAAGACCTATGCGTCAGATGTATATGACTCAGACCTTTTTGGAGGTGTCCAGTTTAATACTACTGAAGATTTAAACATCCCGCCTAAGATCATCGATCAGGTTATCGGTCAGGAACACGCTGTCGACGTCATCCGAAAAGCTGCCACCCAGCGCAGACATGTTATGATGATTGGAAGTCCGGGTACAGGTAAGTCTATGCTTGCAAAGGCAATGTCCGAACTTCTTCCCAAAGAAGAACTGCAGGATATCCTGACCTACCCGAACCCGGAGGATAACAATAATCCGATTATCCGTGTAGTTTCGGCAGGCAGAGGAAAGGAAATAGTTGCAGCTCACAAAGAAGAGGCACGAAAACGGGCCTCGTCTAAAAACACGATGCTTCTTATCCTCGTAATAGGTGTTCTGGGTATTGCTCTCATATCCGGTCAGCTTCTGATGGGAATTGTTGCAGTTGCATTTATCTTCCTGGCCTTCCGTTCAATCATGCCCAAAGATACTGCTCTGGTGCCAAAAATGATCGTCTCCAACAAACCGGATTTATCGGCACCGTTTGTGGATGGTACCGGATCTCACGCAGGAGCTTTACTCGGTGATGTTCGTCACGATCCGTTCCAGTCGGGGGGTCTTGAGACTCCGGCGCATGATAGAGTTGAAGCCGGAGCAATTCACCGGGCACACAAGGGTGTTCTTTTCATCGATGAAATAAACACGCTTGAACTCTCCTCCCAGCAGAGTCTTCTGACAGCTCTCCAGGAAGGCGAGTTTCCCATTACCGGTCAGTCAGAACGTTCTTCAGGCGCAATGGTCAGGACAGAACCGGTTCCCTGCCGGTTCCTGATGATTGCCGCAGGAAACCTTGATGCTGTTCAGCATATGCATCCGGCACTCCGAAGCAGAATCCGCGGATATGGTTATGAAGTCTATATGAGCGAGACTATGGATGATACACCGGAAAACCGTGCAAAACTCATTCGGTTCATTGCCCAGGAAGTCAAGAACGATGGTAAGATTCCGCATTTCGATCCTTCTGCAGTTTCCGAGATTCTTCGTGAGGCAAAGCGCCGGTCCGGCAGGAAAGGTCACCTGACCGTGAAGCTGAGAGACCTTGGTGGTCTTGTTCGTGTCGCGGGAGATCTTGCAATTCAGGAAGGTTCTCATGTTACGACCATGCAGCATGTGGTCGAGGCGAAACAGATTGCCCGGTCTGTTGAAGATCAGATCTCCGATGAATACATCCGTCGGACCCGTGATTATGACCTGGCAATAGTATCAGGTAACCTGGTTGGCAGAGTGAACGGACTTGCAGTTGTTGGAACTGATGCAGGTTCGGTTCTCCCCATTACCGCAGAGGTTACCCCGTCACAAGGGGTTGGTGCGGTTATAGCGACTGGTCTCCTGAAGGAAATTGCCCAGGAGTCCATCAAGAACGTGAGCGCACTGATTAAGAAGTTTTCAGGAACGGACATTCGGAAAGTGGATATTCATGTTCAGTTTATCGGAACCTACAACGGTGTCGAAGGAGATTCGGCATCCGTCACTGTAGCAACAGCAGTAATCAGTGCCCTGGAAGACATCCCTGTTCGTCAGGATGTGGCTATGACAGGCTCTCTTTCCGTGCGTGGAGATGTTCTGCCGATTGGTGGTGTCACCTACAAGATTGAAGCCGCGGCAAAAGCCGGTATCCATACAATCATTATCCCTAAGTCAAATCTGGATGATGTCCTGATAGAGGAGCGGTATAAGAGCATGGTTACCATTCTCCCGGTCACAAGAATCGAGGAAGTGCTCAGATATGCCCTTGTTCCGAATGATCTGGAAGGGTTTGAAAAGAAACTTCTCCAACTTGGGAAACATATGGAGATTCCAAAAATGCCCCTGCATAAAGAATTGACGGAATTGGCAGATCTGGCACTTCCGCCTGTATAATCTTTTTAGAATCTCCCCCTGTTTTTTCAGGGTTTCAATACTCAATATTTTAATACCTAAGATATATCTGTTTTCACGTCTAATTTTATCTCAATTGACTGATACTATGACAAAAACTATGTTTAACGAAGAAATTGTCTGGGAGGACCGCCGAAAGGGTTCATATCTGGTCCCCTATATTATCATCTTTATCATACTTGCAGTAATTGCGGTATTAATCTGGATTACTACACCGGTTATCGCTTTTATTCCTGCATTACTAACTCTTCCACTCTGGTTAGTATCGCCGGTTTTGCTGACAAAGATTCTGGTCTCTGCTGTTGCCGGTGTTTTGGCATTACTGGTTCTGTTTTTTGGTCTGATTAAACTCAATCGCCCGCGTCTTTTTCTGACTTCTGAGAGATTGTGTATTATGTCCGGTGCAAAATCCTATAAGGAAGTCCGGCTCGACAAAATCGAGGCGATTTTTGTCAGGAGATCAACTATCATCATCCTCACCGGCGGTAAAAAAGTAATCCGGTTCGGACCGGTTAACGACCCTTATGCAATCAGAAATGCTATTGCCGGTCAGATAACTGTTGAAATCAAACCCCGGACAGAAGAATCCATTGTCTTCGACAAGGCAGTTCCGATATCAGGTGAAAACAAAAAAGAAGAAGATGTTTTCGATGCTGATGTGATCTGATTTTTCTTTTTTTTTAAATCTGTTATTGATCTGCATTTACAACAGCTGCACTGTTCTGCAATCAGAAGATATGTTATTCTTTAAAACCAATATTATAAGAAGCAACCATGGAAAAGATACGATATTATGACATCCGTTATGTCAATGGAACAACTACCTCCATCCAGACAGAGAATGGGGTAATTGAAAATGCCGGGTCTTCATTTTTCGGCAAAGCTTTCTTCCGGGTTTTAGGTGAAAATGGCTGGGGCTACTATTGTGCCTCTCCCTTCGACATGGACAATAAGAAAGCTAAAGAAGCATGCATTCAGAAGGCTGCTGTCTCAGCCCGTCTTGCCGGAGTTCATGCCGACATTGCCGATGTTCAGTTCGGCACTCCGCGTAGCTGGGTTTGTTCTGCAAAAGAACAGGCAGCCGCCCCGCTTGAAGAAAAAGCCGGGCAGCTTCTTCAGCTTGAAGCCACGGCAAAGATTCCGGAAATCTGCAGTACATCTGCCCGTTACTCCGAACAATACCAGGATGTCATCTTTGAAGACTG
>DATESH010000151.1:0-2497 GCA_035270965.1 Methanocorpusculum sp. | reverse complement strand
GTTTCAGGGATGAATTTTCTGTCAAATGAGATAATTGATCAACCTCAAGATAGCTTGCACCCATGGTTTCGCTTCGCGGGGCTGCGTCATGAAAAGTATCATGAACAGCAGAGAGAAAAACATCCCCTTTGCACCCAAAGAAAAGAAACAAATATAATTTCCAGGATTTTCGTTCCACAAATTGACACCGTCTTTATCTGAGACAAAAAATGAGTGTGAGTTTTCTTCGTCGGAATATGCCAAAAACGTGTGAGTGACAGGACGAATCGGTGAATACACTATACTAAAAAAAAAATGTTAATAGGAGTTCCAAAAAGAGTTATTCGCGTTTCTGCATTGATGAAACTGCAATGTCCACAATAGAGAATAACTCATCAGCGTTAAACGTCTCGGAATTTAGTACCAAATCATAAGGAGAATTGTCCGAAATATCAATATCATAATAATCCAGATATCGGCCTGCCTCACAGGCTTCACGCTCGACAGTCATAACAAAAGCCTGCTCTTCGGTTAGATGTTCCCGTTCCGCAATACGAACAGAGCGGCACTCCGGCGATGCATACAGGAGAATCTTCAAATCAGCATTATCAACCATCCAGCCGGCAAGCCTGCCTTCCAGAACAATATCATCCGATGACTCGCCAATCTTCTTTTGGCGGGCATCAATTTCCTTATCAAATGCCGAGTCAGTTTCGGCAAGTTTACCAAACGAGGCGAGGTCCATATGCCGTTCTTTTGCAAGACTTCGGAATACCTCCCCCGCTGATACGTATTTATATGAATATTTCCCGGCAATGGAATGACCGAGAGTCGTAGTGCCTGAACCCGGGGCCCCGCTAATTGTAATTCGCACTTACATTCCCCCGATATTCAGGGCTTTTCTGATAATCTGTGACATTGCCAATGAACAAATCATATACCAGAGAATCCACAACGGGAAGAAACCAAGATACACCTCTAAGTATGTAGAGAGACCAGCAAACGGGATCACAATCGCCGTTGAAAGAGACGGGTCTGCAAGCATTTCCAACTTGGTCGGGATGTGTTCAATCAGCCAGAAGAAGATCGGCACAGTTAAAACCAGAATGTATGCCATCGGTTTGAACTGATTTTTGGACATCTCCATCTGATCAGCCATCATTGCCTGCTGACGAGCCTGCATCTTCTTGATGAGTTTTTCGTCGCCTGAAAGCTGGGCTTCCCTGAACTTTGCCTGGAACTCTTTTGTCTTTGCCTGATTCTCAGCCATCTTTTCATAATCCATAGTGTATTTCTGGATTAAGGATGAGTAGAAACCCGTGATGGTTGCAAGAATAAGAACAAGAGCGAAGAACGGCAGACCAAGTGCTGCAAACGGACCAATAACAATGTCAACTATTCCCGCGATAACCTGACGCGCTTCCTGCCAGCCATAGAGAAGCATCATGCCAAAAACTACAGCAAGAGCAATATACATACTGTATTTCTTGCTGAACTCGGCTCTGTCCATGACCAGTTACCTCAAGGTTGCTACAAGTTCATCAACAGCCTTTTCTAAAAGGAAATCTGCATTGGTGATGATCTTAACGGTACATCCAGTAAGCATGGAGTATGAAGCAGCGAATGCACGGTTCATTTCCTGGTGCTCGGCGATAGATTTTGAACCTTCCATATCACGGACACGCGTTTCGTCAGAGAGTCTTCTCATCAGAATCTGATCATTATCGGTCTCAACAAGAACGATCACATCAGGCATGATTGCGGTAATTACCCATTCCGGGAGACCGGCAAGATATCCATTTGGAGTCTTAACTGATGCATGAGTATCAATGATCACGTTACCATCAATTGCAGCAATTTTCTCTGCTGCAGTTTTCTGGAGACGTTTCTGGGAAACACGGTTGAGCTTTCTCATCTGGTCGCGGTCAGTGGCCAGACCTTCGGTCTGAGCAACTTCAAACATGAAACTGCCGAAGTTGAGATTCTGATATTTTACACCTTCAGCGGTGATTTTGTCGAATGCGGCATTAATGACGGTGGTTTTTCCAACGCCGGGAACACCGGTGATGATAACTTTTTTGCCTGCCATAAGTATCTTTCTTCCTTTGGGGATAGTACCTTTAAGGTAGGGTTTGGATGATTATAAAGGTATTTTCAGATCATATCAAAGATGAGTGTATGGAGAGGGGAAAAAAAGCTGTTCGAAAAAAACATACATTATCTAGCAGAGTCGCGGTTGTAACAAATACGGCAACCTGGCGGCAGTTTATACTTCATTGTTAATCACAAAAAATAGATGGTGGATAATTTGAGGGATTTGATTTATTCTTTGTCGAAGAAGCCCCGCATAAACGGATACATCTCCATCATCTGTTCGTTGGCGATCTGTTCATACAGACGGTAAATAATTGATACTGTCAGTAAAAGACCAGTTCCTCCAACAAACCCAATGATACCAAGCATGTTGGCAAGGACGGACAGAAGACCGATGAACACTCCGCCTATGACAGTAACACGG
>DATESH010000150.1:0-7854 GCA_035270965.1 Methanocorpusculum sp. | reverse complement strand
AATTGATGTCTCAGTCTATGTGGGAAATGAGCGAAAGCAGCTCAAGGATGTATTCCATATCAGGGTTGACGGAGAGGCAGCGGGTCCTGCAGCTACGGAGATTATTCTGGTCGGAGACTGCCATCAGGTGAAACGTGTCGGTGAGTACATGACCGACGGAAGAATCGTCATCGAAGGCGATATCGGGATGCATTGCGGTGACTTCATGAACGGCGGCACGATTGAGATTCTGGGAAATGCCGGGGACTGGCTCGGCCGTGAGATGCTGGGCGGGAAAATCCTCTGTCACGGAGATGCCGGAAACTACTGTGGTTCGGGATATCGCGGCGGGCGCAAAGGTGTTCGCGGCGGTGAAATTTTCGTTGAAGGAAACGTAGGGGATTTCTGTGCCGAGTGTCTCTTTGGCGGGTTTATCCATGTAAAAGGAAATGCCGGAATTCATGCAGGTTGTAATATGAAAGGCGGGAAACTGCTTATAGAAGGTGACTGTCTGATGCCCTGCGGAGATATGTTCGACGGGGAGGCCACGGTTTACGGACATGTGACTGATTTCCTGCCAACCTTTAAGGAGATCGGGAAAATTACTGAGAATGGACACCCTCTTATTTCTTTCAGAGGAGACGTGGCAAATCGAAATGCAAAAGGGACGCTTCGAATCGGGTCGTTTGAGCGGATTTAGATAGGAAAATTTTCTTTTTTTCAGGCTATGTCCTCCTAAACAAAATAGCGGAGAACAAAAATGGTTGAGAGGATATTCTCTTTCAGAACGTGAGTTCGCCGGTAAAGACCGTCTCTGCCGGACCGGTCATCAACGGGGCATCTCCAACAGTAATATCAAGAGGGCCGCCCGCGGTCTTCACGTGAACCACCTCTCCATGCACTTTTCCCGCCTTTGCGGAAATAATAGCGGAGGCAGTCGAACCAGTACCGCAGGAAAGGGTCTCTCCCTCGACACCGCGTTCAAAAGTCCGAATCACAATACTTGACTGACCGGTAATCTGAACAAAGTTCACGTTCGTTCCTTTCGGGAAAAACGGGTTGTGACGAATCTTTGGTGCGACCTCGTCCAGATTAATACCCGCAACATCTCCAACGAAAACAACTGCATGGGGTACTCCGGTATCTGCCGAGTAAACAGTCATGCCGTCAATCTCATGTGTTTCCTGAAAAACTGCAGTTCCCATATTAATTGTCGCCATAAAATCGCCATCGGAATCATAACCCACATTTACCGGCATAATGCCCGCAAGCGTCTCAACCTTGAATGCTTTGGTCTTCACATAGTTCTTATCAAATGCGTATTTTGCTATACAGCGAATCCCGTTTCCGCACATCTCAGCCTCGCTTGCATCCGGCTGGTAAATCCTCATCCGGATATCTGCCGTTTTGGATTTGGAAATAAAGAGAACACCGTCTGCTCCAATACCGAATTTCCGTTCGCAGTACACTACAGCAAACTGCGCTTTCATTTCATCAGGAATAATTTCCTCATTCATCTCATCAATGAGAATGAAGTCATTCCCGTTCCCGTGGAGTTTCGTGAACGTTATCGACATAACCTTGCATATTGGTTCCATGATGGTCATCTAATCTAATATTGGGTGTTGAGGGATTAAAACAACTTACTTCGCAGTAATTAAAGGAATAAATATTCTTCAACTTCTTATAAAAAAAGGAGGTTAACAAATGTTCTGATAAATAATCAGACAGAACCCCATTTTTCGAGGGCTTTTCTTAACTCGGTATGCGTCTTTGCATACTCCTCAGCACTAACTCCCAGGAGAGCGGCATCCACTGCCTGCCGCATGGCACGCGCTCCCGCCGCCGTTCCATCGGGGTGTCCGTGAATTCCACCGCCCGCCTGCAGAATTATTTCATTTCCGAGCGTGGCAATTTCCGCGCTGACTTTGCCCGGGTGAAGACCGCCGGAAGCCACAGGAAACACTGATAAAAGCTTTCCTGCAGGACAGGTGAGAGCCGCGTTATCTCCAAGCACTTCGGCAGCTTTTCCGCCCATTTTTCCGGACACCGTTCCTGTGTGGAGCTGGTCTCCTCCGCAGACACGAACCAGTTTTGCAATCGGAAGCATGGCAATTCCATGCTCCGGATTTCTCGTCAGGGCACCGTGCATAGTCCGGTGGACATGAATCGGGACGGTTATTGACGGATCGGCGGCAAGACACTGGACTGCGGAAAATCCTGCGGTCAGCACATCAACCATCAGCATATTTGCTCCATTACGAACCGCGTTGAGAGCGACCTCGTGAATTTTATCCCCGCCAGTTGTCACATTCACGGCGTAGAGAACCTGACGACCGGTTTCATCCTTTGCTCTGTCGAGTGCATCCATCACCGCATTGAGGCGGGAATGAAGCGGACAGAACTTCTGATCTGTCAGAGTCTCATCATCCTTGATTAAATCAATGCCGCCAATCGCTGCCTGGTATGCTACCTCGGCCGTGTCTTTCGGATTCAGGCCGACCTTCGGTTTGATAATGGTCCCGATATGGGGACGGCGGCTCGTTTCGGTACCAACAAGTTTTCTTACACCTTCGATTCCAAACTTGGGTCCTGTGCCGTCAAGACCTTTTGGAATATCTATATCCAAAAGGCGCACTGCATCGAGTTTCCCGAGACCGAACAGGTTTCCTGCAATGACTGAAAGATATTGAGGAATGTTGCCTGGTTCAAAAATCTCATAAGGGAAACTAAGTTTCGTCTGGAAACCGTTCCCTGACGAAGTGATTTCCAGAACCTCACCATCAAGGGAATGAACATATGAGGTTTTCTCATTAACAGTTGTGAGATCGGTCCATGTTCCGGTCGTCTGCTCGTCACAGATTGCCTGTGCCGCAAACTCAGGTGTTACGCCCGATTTTGGTTTAAAATAATAGGTTGCTATAAGGTCTTTCATTTAGTGCATCTCCATACTCAGAAACTGATTCTGTAACTCTTCGATTCCCCACCCGAGATATTCCCGCATAATTGTGTAGGCAAGATGCGGAGGAATTGCTCCGGCTTCGGTAATAATCATATCAATATATTCTGCCGGTGTCACATCAAACACTGGGTTTTTAACTTTCACATATGGAAGCATAGCTGCAATATCATCAGGAAGTACCTCGTTGGGCGGGCGTTCTTCAATTTGGATGAGTTCACCTAGAATGGTTCTCGGGGCAAACTTGTATGTCTCGGCGGCGACGATGACATTTTTGCGTGCCTCATGAGCACAGAGAGCAATCTGGGATGTGCCGATTTTATTCACTACTGCCCCATTTACCGTTATTGCATCAGCTCCCACAACAACGAGGTCGACCTCTTTCATCATGGTTCTGACGGCCGAGTCAACGATATATGTCGTCGGGATTTTGTTGTCGTTCAGTGTTTTAATGGTGATTCGTCCCTGATTCCAAGGCCGGACCTCGGTTGCATAAACCTCGATATCCTTGCCCTGGCGTTTTGCCTCGATAATACACCCAAGGGCTGCCCTCGAATTGCAGTGTGTCATTACCACACTGCCATCCGGGATGTGGTTTGCCCCCATCGCAGAAATGCGGTCGAGTGCAGTTCGGGATGACCAGATGAACTCATTTGCTTTTTCGTAGAGAATCCGGCGGGCTGTCTCCTCAGTCTTCGAAGACCTGACATCGCGCATTACAATTTGGATTGCGTTCGGAAGTGAAACGGCTGTCGGGCGGGTTGCGAGAAGAATCCCCGCAGCCTGTTCCATTTCCCGGATGAAGATAGTTGGATCTCCGGTCCGTGGTAGGGATTCTGCATGATCACGAAGCGCAGAAACTGCTTCCCGGGCAATTTTTCCGGCGCCGCGTATTTCCATCGATATGATTCGTTCGGCTGTGTCATTGATGCTCATTTATATTAGTGATAGAAGTCTAAGATTAAATAACTGAGGGTTAAACTATGTTTCCGCCCAAAGAGAGAGAAAAATGTCGGTTGGAATTGTTTTCGATAGTGCAGGCACTCTGCTAAAGACGAGCAGAGCAGTCAAAAATATCACCAATGGTCTTTTGTCCAGCGACAACCCTGAAACAACGATGCTGACGTTCGAGGACCCGGACCGTATTCTTGTTCTGCTTAATCTGAGTTCAACTGAACTTATGCATGTAACTCCTGATAAAAATCTCTCAGAACATCTTGCGCAAACACACACGGATTTTGGTATCAGCTGCGGGAGAAAAATCATCGATGCCGCCTGTGTTGAAAAAATAATTTATTCCGACCCTGTATGCAGGGTTTCTGATTTGCAAGAGGTTATCCATGCCTGCTGGCAGACCGTGTCAAGAGAGGCGGAATCATTCGCCATGAACACCGGGCTCATTGTCAATCTCCGGGAGAAAGAGATAGAATTTACAGTCGCAGCCGCGGGCTACCCGTTTCCGGGTGTAATTGAGATGATTTCCACTCTGCATAAGAAAGGAATTGCTGTATACATTGCCTCAGGGGACAGAACAGCGAAACTGGAACTGGTGGCAGATAAAATTGGTATCCCCCGGGACCGTGTTCATGGAGTTGCAACACCAATAACGAAAGCACAAATCGTAACGAATCTGAAAGGAGAATATAATATTGTGGTGATGGTCGGAGACGGAATTAATGATTTATCTGCCATGAGGGCAGCTGATTTTTCCATTCTGACCGTTCAGCAGAAAGGCAAGCGTCCCGATGTGCTCCTGAAGGAAGCGGGATACGTCATACATGACATACGGGAAGTGGTTGGAATCGTAGATGAATTCAACGTGTGACTTTTGAGCATTCATATAAGGTTACCCCAAACACAAATATCAAACGGGTTGTTGCCTGGTTAAGACCATGGTAAAGTGTGACAAAAGTCGCACATTACCCAAACCTACTTCTAAAAACTAATAACTATGTAAAACAAACAATAATAATTATAGAAGGAAGAACATATGAAAACTCCATTTATAACGATAAAGGATCTCATCATGGACTTTCCCGCTTCAACGGAAAATCCCGATCAGCCTTCAACTGAGATGGTCAGAGTACTCGATCACATCAACCTGGAACTCTCCGAAGGAGAAATCGTCGGTGTAATCGGGAGGAGCGGCTGTGGTAAAACCGTTCTCATTCATTTAATTCGCGGAATCGACCAGGAACCGACCGCCGGAAAAATTATTTATCACATTTCACACTGCCCGAAATGCGGTAAAATCGAATTCAAAAGTAGAGCCGGGAAGGCCTGCCCGGATTGCGGTGAAAAGCTTGTAGCAGAGGATGTTGACTTCTGGGCACCTGAAAACGAGCAGCTCAAAGCCAAGATCATGAAACGGACCTCACTCATGTTCCAGAGGACCTTTGCCCTCTATGGAGATGACCGTGTCATTGAAAACGTCCTCCGTGCCTTGGATGACATCAACTATCCCCAGGAAAAAGCCATATCCCGCGCTGCCGACTTACTCGAGGAAGTCAGACTCAGTCACAGGATGATGCACATTTCCCGGGATTTATCCGGTGGGGAAAAACAGCGTGTCGTCCTTGCCAGACAGCTTGCCCGCGAACCACTCTTCCTTTGTGCGGACGAGCCTACCGGAACCCTTGATCCGAAAACAGCAAAGATTGTTCACGAACTGTTAAAGAAAGCCGCCCATGAAAACAATATGGGTATGATTGTCACATCCCACTTCTCTCAGGTCCTTGAGGATGTTTGTGACAGAGCTGTTCTCCTTGACGATGGGAAAATCATCAAAATCGGTACCCCGGATGAAATCATTGACGAGTTCATGAAAGGCTATCACGATGACCGTGTGTATGAAGATCAGGTTTTCGGAGAACCAATCGTCCGTGCTGAAAACCTTCTTAAAAAATTCATCGCCGTCGACCGGGGTGTCATCAACGCGGTGAACAATCTCTCCTTCGAGATAAACGAACGTGAAATATTTGGTATCATCGGTGTTTCCGGTGGAGGTAAAACCACTCTCTCCAAGATGATCGCCGGTCTTTATGAACCGACTTCAGGTAAACTCCACGTCAGAATAGGAGACGAATGGATTGATATGTCTACACCCGGATACCAGTACCGCGGAAGAGCCAAACAATATATCGGGCTCCTTCACCAGGAATACGATCTCTACCCGCACAGAACAGTCATAGATAACTTAACTGACGCAATTGGTCTCGAGTTTCCAAAAGAACTCGCCACCAGAAAAGCACTCATCACCCTACGTATGGCAGGTTTCACCGAAAAGAAGGCGCATGATGTTCTTCACAGATATCCATCAAGCCTCTCCGAGGGTGAAAAACACCGTGTTGCCCTGGCTCAGATATTAATCAGAGAGCCCCGAATCATCCTTCTGGACGAACCGACCGGAACGATGGACCCCATCACCAAGGTCGATGTCAAGCACTCCATCATGCATGCCCGTGAAGAGATGGACGAGACGTTTGTTATCGTATCACACGACATGGAGTTCGTGAAAGATGTTTGTGACCGCTGTATGTTTATGCGTGGCGGAAAAATCATCGCCATTGGTCCGACACATGAGGTTCTTAACAATCTCTCGGAAGATGAAATGGTTTTGATGAAAGAATCGGTCGAAAAGGAGCGGATACGCGCAGAAACAGGAAAACCAAAAGCGACTACTCTTGCCGGAGGAGCACCCGAAGCAGAAGCCACTGAAGGGGCTCTGCACGAAACGACCGAAGAAATGTTTGAGATGTAGGACTGCTTCATGACTGACATCCGGATTTTTCTCAATGGTGAGCAGAAAACCGTTGCGGAAAAAACCACACTCCAGACTCTTCTTCCGGATCAGCCGGAAGGAACCTCGGTCGTTCTCCTTTTGCCCGGGAGTATTTCCCGGGAGAAAACCTCGCATCTTCGTCTTTCCACGACTGCAGGGGATATTGTAATCGAACTGGCAAAAAAAGTAAAGTTCCCGATTCCAACCGGAGAAACCGGTTCAAATCTCCGGGTCCATTTCGAGGACAGGAATGCAGTCTCATTTGGACCGTTTCCTGACAAATTCACGCCCGACAAAAACACCTACCGTTATGAAAGGGGCGCCATCTGCCTTGGCTCTGGCGGATATGATGCGAAAAATGCCTACCTGACATTTTCCCGCAGAGAACACCTGGGTGATCACGGCGCGGCAAAAGGCGGGGCAATTATAGGAAAAGTCATCTCCGGTCTCGGCATCATGAACCGCTGGGAAAACGGTGACACTATCACCAGAATAGAAGAGGTATTTTCCAGCACCGACTCGACTAATGCAAAAGTAACCTCTGATCTCACCACTGAAGTCAAAGAGGAAATGCAGATATTTTCAGAAATTCTCATCACCGCAGAAGGATTCAAGAAGAATCATGCCGAAATCGATTGTGACTCCACGGAATCTGTTGAGCACATGCTTTTCTGCATGCGTGAAAACCAATACACAATAGATAGGACAGCATCCACGTATATCAGAGATCATGCAGAGGGAAGACTCTTCGTCCCGCAGGAACTCCAGAAACCCAGACGTGAAGGAACCGTTACAGCACGAACCGCAGGAAAAGGATGCGGGGCACTCTTCATCTATACAAAAGATGTGCCGAGTAACACCCACCACACTCGAACAGGAATGGTTACTAAAGGTATCGAACTTGCAAAGTTCGCACCTGAAAAACCCCGGCTCTCAGTCAGGGTCGAGCCGGTATTGTTTGACCTTCGGGGTCTCCCGCTCGGAGAAGCCGTTGCCTTGGCAAAAGAGCGCGGTCTCAAGGTCCTGGCAGATAACCGTGATAGTACCGGCAGGGTTGTCATCGACCAGAAACCGGCAACAACCCTTGAGGTCCTCAAAACCGGCAAAGTCTCACTCTATACGGTCAGTCTGGATA
>DATESH010000149.1:0-4071 GCA_035270965.1 Methanocorpusculum sp. | reverse complement strand
AGTTGACGGATTAGACCTTCCCGGGTTCATCTCAGGCGGAACTATCTATGGTCACTCCGCACTTGGAGAAGACTACAACATACCGGAACTTGCCTACAATGCCGCACAGGTCGGAACAAAAGCCATGCTTAATGCAATGGCCGGAACAGGGGTCACCCCGCTTGGACTTTGGCCGGCATTGATCAGTGTAGCAGTGACGATGGAAATCGTACATCCCGACGCAATTCTCGGTGAAGAGTTTGGAAAGTTCGGAGCTGTCAATTCCTCATATATGGCTGGAAAAGGCGCCCGTGATGCAGCAAATCTCCCTGAAAAACTCCACATGCGAGGGACACATGAAGAATATGACACGGCAAAACTCTTAGGAGACTTTGGTCTTATTATCAAAGATGTCGGCGGGTCATCAGTAATCGGCTCAATGGCATTTTCAGAAATTTTTGCCGGCTTTGAAGAATCAGCTATGATCGGTGCAGGATTTTCAGGAGGACCTGTAAATGCCCCTCTGGGTCACGTGATTGGAGATATTGTTCCTGCCATTCGCCTTTTAATGCTAAACGGCGGCGATGTGTTTGCGGCAGCCGACACTATCAGAGAATACAAGATGAACTCATTCCTTGACCCTGAATTTGCCATATTCAGTCTGAACACCATTGCACGAAAAGCCGAGCAGGTTTCACGGGGAAAAATTACAAATACCTGCATCTTAGCATCAGAAGGGGTTCGCGACAGAGCAATCTACCGTCGTGCAGAAAAGACCTATGATATGATGAAAAGTGGAAAATCCTTAGCCGATGCAGCAAAACTTCTGGATGAAGAACGCAAAGCATATGTTGAGAAGAGAGGTGCTGTAATCCTTTCAGGATTCACCGGTCACAAAATTGAGCTGAAATTCACAGAACTCAGGTCTCATGGAAGAAGAACAGATAAATTCACCGAGCGTTACTGGGGTTTTGATTCATATGTTTCCTATGATATTAAAATCGACGACAAACCCTATCATGTGGAGAATCTGAGCGGAAAAGAAGTGCCCGCTTTTGCACTTGAAGGTAAAAACAAGGATAATCCCGACTGGGGAATTGCTCTTCAATGCGGTGCGATTCTCGCCCAGGAACTTCAGTATGTAGGTCATACAATCATTAATATAACAGTACCGGCTGCAGTAGGCGCTCTGTTTGATATGGACGCAAAAGCAGCGGCAAAAGAAGCTGAAGACGGGGCAAATCTGAGCCGTTCGATTCCGGGTGCAAAAGAAAAGGCGATTGAGGTTGCACTACTTTCTCAGAAGATCTATGCAAAGCTGGAAGAGCCATTCCCAGAATGAGAACATTAATCGTTGATCCGCGAATCGGAGGTATCAGCGGAGCTGCCTTTACGGCAGCCCTTTCTGATTTTGGTGATTTTGAAGATTTAAAAAAAAATACCGCTGATGCTGTATCAGGATTCAAAGGAGATAATCCTGAAAAGGTGATGGATGAACTGGGATTATCAGATATTGCTAAAGAAAAAGCATATGCTGTTTTTTCAGATTTATCGTCTACATTCACGAAGTTTCATGAGGGAAATTTTTCCATTACTGAAACACTCCCCAAGGTTTTGTGTCCAATCGCAATGCTGGATGCTATGGGTTTTCTTTCGTGCCCAATCTATGCAACACCACTCCTTCTTGGAAACTGTCTACCTGAAACTTTGGAGATCTGTGCTCTTCACAGGGCACCCGTTTCAGATAATTCCGCCGGTACGGGACTTACAACACCTGTTGGTGCGGCTCTCATAGGTAATCTTGCGGTTTTCCGCAGATCTATCCCCGCAATGACGCCGGTGAAGACAGGTTATGCAAAAGAGACTGGTCTTTTGGTCATAGAGGGAGAAATTTCTGATTTGACGGAAGAGAGGATCATAATTCTTGAGACAAATGTAGACGACGTAACAGGGGAGACGATTGGTTATGCCGTTGAGCAGCTTTTGGCAAATGGAGCTGTGGATGTATTTGTTACCCAGGGGCTTGGCAAAAAGAACCGTCCGGTATTTGTTTTATCGGTGATTACAAATCTTGATAAATATCAAAAGCTCGTAGAGATTTTAATGGAGGAGACAGGATCTCTTGGTGTGCGAATAAATGAAGAGCCAAGAATCGTTGCAGACCGCATCCGGAAATCATATCCGTTTACGATTTCAGGAGAAAATTTTTCAATACGGGTTAAAGTATCAAAACACTGCGGCCATATCATTGCAATAAAGCCCGAGTTTGAGGATATGAAAACTGCTGCACAGAAACTGAAGATTCCCCTTAAAGATGTGATGGCGGAAGTTCAAAGGCAGATTCCAAAAAAAGGTGATGACTGCATCTTTTGATACAGTCATCAGACAATAAATATGAGATGTGCTGGTTTATGTTTGAAGGAGAGCCGGTCACCCTGAATAAATCAGTGCGGGAAAGTTTCTTTTTTTGAAAATATCAGCCTCTGAGGGAGCGCATGCTCTATCACAGAGGAAATAATCGCATATCAGCCGATTTTACCTATGAGTGTTATGAACATTAAGTTATGTAACACTTAGTCTCAACAATTACCAGTGCACGACTATTTTTCAAAATATACCGGAAATAAAGCTTTCGTATTCCCGATCAAATAGGAAATGATTAATTAACCTAGTAAGAGAGACTTAGATTAGCGTACTTCTGTACGTGTCATTAATCCAAAAGGACAATGGAAAATATTCCTGTATAGCTGTTCGAAAACCTAAATTATTTAGGATGAGGCGAAAACATTGTCGAAAGTAATAGAAATTTCCCCGACCACCAGACATGAAGGTCACTCCAAGCTCGTTTTAAAAGTTAACGATGAAGGTATCATTGAGCGCGGAGACTGGCTTTCTATCACACCGGTTCGAGGAGTAGAAAAACTTGCCATTGGTAAAACCTATGAGCAGGTCCCAAAGATTGCATCCCGTGTATGTGGTATCTGTCCGATTGCCCACACACTTGCCGCAAGTGAGGCAATGGAAGCATCAATGGGTGTTGAGATCCCAGACGACGCATATCTCCTGCGTATGGTCCTCCAGTGTGCAAACAGACTGCACTCACATGCACTGCATGATATTCTGACACTGCCTGATTTATACCTCCCAGGAACCGACACAAAGATCAACCCCTTCTCACCAGAAGAGCCGTTCAGAACTGTCGCAAAGCGTATCCAGACCCTTCGTATGATTGGTCAGACCATTGGCGAAATCGTCGGTGGCGAAGCAATTCACCCGTCCAACCCGCGTGTTGGTGGTATGTACAAGAACATCACCCCACGTGCACAGGCAAAAATCTTCGACCTTGCAAAGCAGGGCGTCAAGCTTGCACGTGAACAGATGGAATTCATGATCGCGGTTGAAAACAACTACGAAAAGCGTGACTGGGCCGAGATGTGCGGCCGCGAAGTTGCAATTCCAAAAGAATTCGGATACCACAATCAGGGATATATGGCAGCCGCACCTATGTACGGCAGTTCATCTCTTGAAGAGAACCCAACCTGGGACCCATCACGCTGGCTTGAAGTCAGACCCTGGGACTGGTACATGGGCGAAGAAGAGATTACCCTTGAAGACCCCGCATACCCAATTGGCGGAACAACAAAAGCAGGCACAAAAGCATGGCCGCAGATGCAGGCATGCACCGGTGTACCACTGTACGACGGACAGCCTGTTGAGGTTGGTCCCCGTGCACGTATGGTCCAATATCAGAACTACAACCGTAAAGGTGCAATGGGTCTGAACATCGCTCGTGCGATGGAATACATGGACTGTATGTACAAGATGATTGAGGCAACCGATGCACTCAACACCTGCGGGTCTACCGTTGCAGACGTCATCCCTCAGGGAGACGGCTCAATCGGATGGGCAGCAAACGAAGCACCACGTGGCTGCGACGTTCACCTTGCAAAGGTAAGGAACGGCAAAGTCGAATGGTTCTCCATGCTTGTCCCAACCACCTGGAACTTCCCAGTCTGCAGCCGTGCACTTACCGGCTCACCATGGGAACTTGCAGAAGTTATCGTCCGTGCATACGACCCCTGTGTTTCCTGC
>DATESH010000148.1:0-15145 GCA_035270965.1 Methanocorpusculum sp. | reverse complement strand
AACAGCATGCCCGCCTGAATTGGATATATTCCCGCGATCCGATGTTCCCAGATAGTATACCCATTTACCGTCATCAAGTTCATGCAGGTACGGCTCTTCTATCGCAAAGAAGAATTGAAGGACTCCGGCTCCGCTTTCAATGAGCATGGTTTTAATGATATCAGTATCAGACACCGGGATGAAGATGGCGGATTTAAGCATGACTTCATTCCTGGATATAGCAGTATCCGGGGAAAGACGGGTATTATTTCCATAGGGTTCGAAGGCAGCGACCGATTCGTTTACTGCCCCGAATCCCGCAGCAAGGGTGTATATCGCCTGATAGTCGTATCCTCCAGTAAAAAGTCCGCTTATATTGTTTATGGGTTCTGTTTCGTTTGCATGTGTGTAATCTCCAGCAATCCCTTCAAGTCCAGGGAGGGGTGAGTCGGGGTCGATGACCTCATCCCGATTATATGTGAAGTAGGCAAGGTGGTAGGGAGACAGGTTGATTCCTGCGTATTTCTCCTGATTCTGATGAATCATGCTGGATTCAAGCGAACTGATGACGGAAAATGCCCAGCATAATCCGAAGTTCCCCTGATCGGTTATAGGCGGGGTGAGATTGAGAAGACGGTAGTCATAGGATGCGGGTATACCGGCCGCAACAGGGAGGATGAATAGGGATATTATAATGAGGGTGAGGAGAATAATTGTTGACTTGGACATGCGTTCTCTCCTATAGAATTAGAGGCGGGGTGAGATTAGGATATTGAAATAGTATGTGGGATGTAGGGGAAAAAGAAATCCATCACGTATGACAGAATAGATTTATTTTTTTCCTATACCTATAAATCAGAATTACCCTCCATACCCTATATTAAACCATTTATTTCTGTTTTATGAAAGTCTTGGAGAAATTATCTATAGCAAAGAGTTATTTTATCAACAATTCATCTCACTTCAGTCATTTTCTGTAAATGTGCCCACCCAGAGAGAAGCGGATTAAAATAGATATAATCATATATTCATCAAACAAAACAGAAACTCATCAATAGGTGACTGGGATTGTTTGACATATTTAATAAACCGGATACAAAAAGAATCAACCCTGAGATGAAAGATTCAGAAAATCTTAAATCCACATTGGATAGTATTCTGCATTCCGGAAAATTGTATGCCAGAAACAGGGATTTTGCAAAAGCAAAAGAGCAGTTTGACCTTGCATTCAAAATTGTTGACCAGATGACCAGGAATCCAGACTCGTATACCGAAATTATCATTCTTAAATCTCGTTCTCTCATTTATTCACGGCTTTCTCTCATGTATTTTCTGCAGGGAGATTATGCTGGATCCCTGGAGGCTGATTTCCGGGATATGGAACTCCTCATTCAGCTGGAACCAATATACCGACGTTTTCATCCCGACCAGGAAATCAACAATGTTCAGAATCTGATAACGACCTATACCTGCATTGCAGATTGTTATAATAACCTGGGTGACCATGAAAATGCCCTGAAATATGCCCATGAAGCCATATCACGATGCAAAGAGGAAATGTACACGTGGGGACTTGCAGCATTGACAAACAGTTACTATTACTCATATTCATCAATGACCAGGATTTGTTGTGATTTGGGCAGCAAACAAAAAGCGCTGACCTATTGCCGGGAGTTTCTGACAATCTGCGAGTTGATACCGGATTATGCCGATACTGAAAAAGGGGAAATACACCATATGAGAATGAAAGCAATCTGCAATAAAATCGTGGATACCGGGACCTATAAATAACGTCCGGTAAAAACAGCGGAAATTATTTTTCTCAGCAGGTATTTTCAAAAAATCTGCTGGAAATACACTGAATTATGCGTAAGCGTCCGTCCCGGGCAGGCAAACACATATATTCCCCATTCACCTATTAGTTACTTATTAAGGTGGTGTATTTATCCTGGAATTAATTGAAATATTAGATAAATCGGAAACCTCATCAGAACAGGAAGACCCCGATATTCTTTTTGGCAGGCTCAATGATATTCTGAATCTGGGCAGACTGTATACCCGTAATAAACATTATGCCGGAGCAAAAGAGCAGTATTATCTTGCCTTCGATGTCGTAGACCGGATAACTGCATATCCTGATGTATATAATAAATACGATCTTCTTAGTGCACGTCTTCTCGTTTATTCATCCCTTGCCGGCATGTATTTCCAACAGGGGGATTATGTTTCCTCACTGCATGCGGATTTTCAGGCAGTGGACATCCTCCTTGAGATGGAGACTATTAATAGACGGGAGAAACCCGATCAGGTAATTACTAATGCCCAAAATCTCATTGTGACACTCACACGAATTGCAGATTGTTATAACTTACTTGGAGATTATACCAATGCTCTGAAGTATGCCCGCGGAGCCTTATCCCGTTGTAAAGAAGAAACAAACAACTGGGGGCTGTCAGCAATGAAAGACTGTATTTATTCAGGGGATTTATCCATGGCAAGAATCTGCTGTGATATGGGTAAACCGGATGAGGCGCTGACATTTTGTCGGGATTTCGTGAATATTTGTGATATTTTACCAGATTCTATCACTACTGAAAACGGGAGAGAGACTTATGACCGGATGAATGCAATCTACAATTTAATAAAGGAAACAGGGACTTACAAAAGAGTCCGGTTATAACCCTGTTTTTTTAAACAGCACCAGACACCGTTTTTTATATTCGTCCTCGGTAATGATGCCGTTTTCGCGTAAATATCTGAGAGCATCGAGGGATTTGTCAATTGCCTCGTCATCGAGCCCCGCTCTTGGTTCAAGTGTTACCGGTGACACTGTCCGTGGATTCGGGCGGGAGGTAATTTTCGGGGCTGATGAGGAGACATAGACGACCGAATCGTCATCTGCACGTGTATACGTATGTTCGTCTGTGAGGTGTTTGTACTTTGAACTGCCGACTCTGGTTCTCCCCCCGCCGGGGAGAATCAATGCATCTCCTTTTCCCTCGTCAAACCACTGGTCGTCCTTTTTTCCTGAACCGGTGTTGAAGACGACCGCATCATTCAGCAGGACTTCCTTTTTTACCTCCACTTTTTCCGGAACCGGATCGGTCGATTCTATCATCCGGGAAACCCAGGCGGATTCGGCAGCGTCCAGTTCTTTTTCCTGAGTATCGGGAATGGTTTGTTTTTCGAATACGTCATCCTCGAAGACATCATCGATTCCGGTTTCCGGAAGAGTCGGCACCTCCCCGCCGGTTTCTTTTATGAGATATTCTTCCATAAGCAGATTGCGTTTCACGACAATCTCCCAGTTTCCCCCCGCCTTTGTTAACATCATCTCACGAAGTGTCAGAAGAGCGGCACGCATTTCTTCCACCGTGTTCTTTATTCCGTGGAAAATGTATCGGTCATTGTTTACTGTTTTGAGGATGAATGTCGGAGCAAGAGCAACTGGAAACCGGACCTGAGCTTCAAGCAGGTCAATGTAGTGCATTTCATAAATCCGATACACCGTCTGCCGTTCGGGATACCCCCAAAGCATACGTAGACGGGTGAATAGAATTGGAATCAGATATTTGTCCTTACTCCGTGCGTAGATAACATTCAATACCTCTTCGGTCCGCGGAATATCGTCTAAAATCTCGATGGGGAGGTCATACTGATATAGAACTTCGTGGCGCACGGGAAAAATCCTCAATTAGCAATATACCATTAGTTTTTGAAAATAGTTAAAGTTCGTCAAAGCAGAAAATACTAATCGGCAGGCAGGCTTTCTGCTGCTCCCGAAAATCTGACCCGCACAAAATAGAATATAATCATAAAATGGCAATAATTTCCAGTTTTTCTAAAATTTTTCCACTTCACAACCTGAAGTGGAAAAACAAAAGGGAGAGATTTGAGAGAGTGGTACGTGTCATTAACCTGATATTGATATTGAACAGACCCGGGAACTTACTGGTGGTGTGGTGTGTGAGGTGTATACTTTATGGAAAAGGCTGGTGTGTGGTGTCCCTTTTCCATCTTATGGAACTGATTCGTTCACAGGTCTGTTTGCCGCCTGTGCTCTTCTCACAGGCTGCTACATTACTATTTGTTATTTTTATATTTAAATATATCGTTCATTGCAAGGCATTGATGACTTGCATCAATGCATCATGTTGTGCAAAGCATTAATATTTCAGCAACCAAATTGAGTATAATGGTTGAGCAGACAGGTGATTTCTCCGAAATACTGACGCTTTTACAAGAGAACCCACGTGGAATGTCTGTCACAGAGATTGCCGACGCAACGCATCTTAACCGGAATACCATAGCGCGATACATGGATAACCTGCTAATGTCCGGCAGAGTTGAGATGCGGACATTTGGTAAAGCCAAAGTTTTTTTCTTATCAAAACGGGTTCCCGTTTCAGCCATGCTCAATCTCTCCTCCGAGATGGTTTTGCTAATCGATGCCAATTTAAAAGTCATTCAGGCAAACGAGGCATTATTGAAATTCCTCTCTGCAGATACCAAAGAGATAGTCGGGAAATATGTATATGATAGTGCCTGTAAGACCTTCTGCACAGATGTACTGACAGACCAGATCAGAAACGCTCTGCGCGGAGAAATGGTCAGAAATGAACTCCGCCTTTTCAAAAACGAAACTGACTGTTTCCTGGACCAGCGAATTTATCCGATGGTCCTTTCCGACGGAAGACCGGGAGTTACGGTTGTCTGGGATGACATAACGCCAAAGGTAAACGCAGAATCCGCACTTGAACAGAGCGAAGCGATGTTCCGGCGCCTAGTTGAAACAATTCATGACGTCATCTGGTCAATGGATGAAACATTTTCCATTCAGTATATCAGCCCCCAGATTACCAAAGTGACCGGCTATCTCTCCGAAGAACTTATCGGAGAAAAGCTTTCCAAATTCATGCCGGCAGGGGCAGCAGTCCGATTCGACTGGGAACTTTCCTCCGAGATTTCCCGCGAAAACGGATTCATCCTCCCGGAATTTCCTTTCATCTGCAAAAACGGCAAAAAAATCTACTGCGAGTTCTCCGGCTCCCCGGTTGTTCTTGAAGAGGACGGCGAAATATTCCTGGGATACAACGGGGCCTTTCGTGACGTCACCGACCAGAGAAATGCCGAAATCGGAGCAAAAAGGTGGAAACGTTTCCTTGATGCCGTGATAGACAACATGCCGGAAATTATCACTGTAATAGGCATGCAGTCACGTGAATATTATTACGTGAACAAATCGGCAGAACGGTTTTTGCAGAAATCCAGAGCCGAACTCCTCACGATGACCTCAAAAGAAGTTCTTGCCGCTATCGGTTCCATGCGGCTGACCGAAGCTCATGATACTGCAGCTTCATTTAACGAAGAAGTCCGTATGCCCGAAGACCACATCGTGATAAATGGCGAACCCAGATATATCTCCGCCATAGTTATTCCCATGAAACTCTCCGTGGAACGTGAGTATCTGCTGACAATTGTAAACGATATCACCGAAGGGGAGGAGGACCGTAATCATCAAATGATGAGCAGGGAGCTTGCCTTCATCCTGGAAGGAGTGTCAACCACCCAGGAAATATGGAAACCGCTCCTTGAAATGCTCCCGAAAATTACCGGATTTGAAGCGGTCGGTATATATCAGAGGAGTATATTCGATGATTATACTCTGTATATGGCAAAGAACGGGCACTTCATCCCGGCAATCCAGACCGATTCGATTGTTGACAGAATCATCAGGAAAGGAGAACCGGTTATCTTTGATAAACACAGAATGACACTTCTGCCGGATAATACCCGCTTCCCGATGGATCAAGCAAAGTCGCTGGCATTACTACCGATCGTCTTTGAGAGCAGGACAGTTGCCTGCGTTATTCTCGGATCAAAAGATGTATTGTCTCCTGACACAGTCCGTCGGACCCTGCTGCTTTCTACCGCATTCCAGATTAGTACGGTTGTATCACGCTGTCTTGTGCAGGAAAAACTTCAGCGGGAACGTGACTGGACTAGAACCTACCTTGATGTGGCGGGTGTTTTGCTGGTCGCGGTAAACCGCGAAGGAAATGTCGAGATGCTGAACCGATACGGAGCAGAGTTCCTCGGATACACAGAACGTGAGCTGATTGGAAGAAACTGGTTTACAACGGTTATCCCGGAACGGGTCAGGCAGAAAAGGATGGATGGTTTCCAGAAAATAATTGCAGATAAAACCCGGGATATCAATCACGTGTATGAGGGGCTTGTTCTCTGTAAAGACGGAACGGAAAAAATTCTCAGGTGGAGAAACTCCCCGCTTCGAGAGGAGAGCGGAACCATCGCCGGAATTGTATCTTCCGGTGAAATTATGTAAATTGATTACATAAAAATAAGTATAAGATAGTTCTTAAATCTGTTTCTGGAATGCTTTTTCCACTATTTTAATTGCGCAAAGGTCCCCGCACATCGAACAGGTTTCACACAACCCGTCCCGGTCGTGAACCTCTTTTGCATGTTTCCCATACAATGAGAGATCATATTGCGCCTGCCAGTCAAGATTTCTGCGTGCCTCTGCCATCTTTTGCTGACGGGGAAATTCGGCGTCCCGTCTGCGGGCAAGGTCCCCCACATGTGCGGTGATTTTGCAGACTCGCGTTCCCTCAATAATATCATCCAGATTCGGAAGGGCAAGATGTTCAGATGGTGAAACCATACAAAGGAAGTCCGCTCCCGCAGCAGCCGCTGCCGCGCCCCCGATTGCTCCGGTAATATGATCATACCCGGGAGCAATGTCCGTTACCAGAGGACCGAGAAGATAGAGCGGGGCGAAATCCGTGATTTCCTTTATCATTTTTACATTGTAGGGAATCTCGTTGTAGTCCATGTGACCCGGACCTTCAATCATTCTTTGGACCCCTTTGTCCTTCGCACGTCTGGCGAGTTTCCCGAGAGTCAGATACTCCTGGGACTTGGCAAGTTTCGTCGAATCGACATATGCTCCGGGGCGCATCCCATCGCCAAGCGACAGGGAGATTTCATATTCATCGAGAATCTCAAGAAGGTAATCATACTCTTTGTAGAGAGGATTTTCCTCACCGCTCGATAACATCATGGCAGTGTGGAATGAACCCCCGCGTGAAACAACCCCCATCACACGCGGGTCAAGTTTCAGGGCATCCAGCACATCCAGATTCACTCCGCAGTGGAGAGTCATGAAATCAACACCCTGCTTTGCCTGATCCCGAATCACTGAGAAGAGAGTGTCAGCAGTTAAGTCAACTATATTTCCCGCACGGCGGACCGCTTCATAAATCGGGACAGTGCCCACAGGAATTCCAAGTTTGAGGATATCTTTTCGGATTGCGGGAAGGTCCCCCCCTGTTGAGAGATCCATGATTGCATCTGCTCCATTGTCGATTGCCGCCTGAGCTTTCAAAATCTCCTTTGCCGAATCACAGTTAACACCGGATGTCCCGATATTTACATTAATTTTGACGTTCGTTCCTTCGCCAATCGCACATGGTGCATAGTCACGTGCGGCATTTTTCAGAAGAATGGTTCGACCGGCGATAATATTTCTGGAAAGACTTTCCTGGGTTATTCCTTCAGATTTTGCGACCACCGCAAGTTGGGATAAATCTCCGTGAAGGCAGTTCTGGATGATGGAGTGCATGCTCCTTATCTATTTGTTTCCGCTGTGCATTATAGGTTATACAAACAAAGTTAAACCACGGTAACGAAGATATCTGGTATGAATAACCCCATCATCTGGCTCCGGGGCGACAGTTGGAGGGCAAACTCCTATGTTGTCGGGAATATTCTCTTTGATGCGGGAGTACCTGTGGAATTAGTCCTCCCATACAAAGAGCAGATTGATACTATTGTCCTGACCCATGGACATTTTGACCACACGGCAAACATTGCGGAAATCGCAAAAATCTGTAATGCAACCGTTTTCATCGGCAAATATGACCTGCCGCTTTTGGCTGAAGCAGGACTCTGTCTCTCGAACCATTTCGGAGAGCCAGCCCCGAATTGTCAGGCAGAAACCCTGAATGACGGGGACATAGTTGGAGAATTTGTGGTGTATCACACACCGGGACACACACACGGAAGTATCTGTCTATTCAGAGAATCTGACGGAGCTCTGATTGCAGGAGATACGATTTTCCCGAACGGGTCATTCGGGCGATCCGACCTCCCGACAGGAAACCATGCGGAGCTGGTCTGCTCAATTAACCGGTTGGCAGAGCTTCCCGTACAGTCACTCTGGTGCGGGCATGATCTACCTGTAGTAAAAGATGCTAAACGCCACGTCCTTTTATCCCAATACGAAGTGCCGCGATATGGATAAAGGCGTATACTGCCTGATTCTTTCATGCAGAAAAACCTGCACTATATTAATCGGTGCACTTGGCAAGAGAGAATTTCAGGAGGGACGGTACATCTATGTTGGCTCGGCTCTTGGTTCCGGCGGGCTTTCGCGTGTTACCCGCCATATCAGATTTTTTCACGAGCATTACCGAAAACCCAAATGGCATATTGATTACCTCATGGCAGCCGGGGAGATGATACTCACAGAAGTAATCTGTGCAAAAACAGAGGAAAAACTCGAGTGCATCCTTGCAAAAAACATTGGCGGTTCAGGTATCAAAAACTTCGGATGCTCGGATTGTTTCTGCGGGACGCATCTCTTCTACCGGGAAAACCAGCCTACAGCAGAAGTCACGCAGGCTTTTCAAAAAACAGGGCTTATACCAGTACATCATCTTGTCCATTGAGAGAGAAAATCTGGTTTATAATTGGGTTCCAAAAGAATCTGCCCGAAAATACAGAAGTATTTTTTCGGGTCATGAAAACTATTTATCTCTCTGCCCACAAATTGTAGATAACAAAAGATTCAGGTTTGCTATGAACAGAAATAATTTTCTTCGAATAATCCTTGCAGGATTAATTATATGTGTGCTGGTAATTTCCAGCGTGGGAACAGTATCCGCCGCAACGCAATCAACGTTTGTAATCACTGATTTCTCAATGTATCCGGAAACACTCATGCCCGGCGAATCCGGCATTGTAACGGTAACACTCGAAAACACCGGTACTACGTTCGCGCCGATTGATCAGATATACATCAAAGATGCTGACGGAATCACATCAACGGTAAGTCAGTATCAAAACCCGATTGGCGGAGTTGGCGCGGGCGACACGATTACGCTGTCTCTTCCGATTACCTCGGATGGGAAAACCGGTACATTCTACCCGGTTGTATATGTAGATTTTATAAATGCAGGTGACTACCTCAAATACCCGTTCCCCGTAATTGTTGATGATCAGAGTGTGGTAATTTCAGTCATCAGCCGCCCGGATGTCTTTGAAGCAGGCACGACACAGACAGTTGTTCTCTCAATAGGGAACCCGCGCACCAATGCTATCGAGGGTGTGCAGGTAAGTGCATCCGGAGAGGGCGTTACTTCCAAACAGACCTCGGTCTTCCTTGGAGAAATCGCAGAGAACAGCGCAGAAAACACTACATTAAGTGTTACCACCTCAGACGAGACATCTGAAGTCACCTTTGATGTAAAATACAGAAACGGAGCCACCTGGCACACGGAAAGCCTCACCGTTCCGCTTGAATCAGGAATCTCCAAGACCGGTGCTGAACTCATCATTAACAACTTTGAAGTGACGGAGAACTCCAAAGGCTACTACACAATTATCGGTGATGTGAACAATGCAGGACTCACCACGGCAAAAACTCTCGTTGTAACATACGAAGGTGCAACCGAGGCAGGACCCTACACCTCATACGTTGTCGGATCCCTGGATGAAGACGGTCTTTCCGAGTTTGAACTCTCCTTCAAAGACCCGGTTGACGGTAAGATAACCTTGATCTTCTCCTACAAGGACACGAATGGAAATGTCTACACGGTAAAAGAAGGTGTTTCCGTGTATGATGTTGTTACAGGCTCTGAGAATTCGGGCGAAGCAAATCCGATAGCAACAATTCTGATTGTAATCGTCATACTTGTCATCCTTGCAGGCGGATTTGTTGCCTGGAAGAAAGGCAAAATATTTGCACGGAAGTAAGGAATGGATTCGATCCCTGTGGTCGAACTGCATGACGTCTCCAAAATCTATTCGATGCCGGCGGGCGACGTTCATGCACTAAACCATGTAAATTTCTCCATTCAGAAAGGAGAATTCGTGGCAATTATGGGACCGTCAGGTTCTGGCAAATCGACATTGATGAACATGATTGGCTGCCTTGACGTGCCTACCTCCGGGATTATTAAAATTGACGGAAAGTCAACGTCCGATATGACGGATGATGAACTCACCATCCATAGAAGAGACAATATCGGATTCATATTCCAGAAATATAATCTGATCAGTCTCCTTACAGCATACGAAAACGTTGAGTATCCGCTGATTTTGAAATACGGACACCATGACACTACAACCCGTACCGCAGATCTCCTAAGAATGGTCGGACTGACGGATGCACAGATGCAGCATACTCCATATGAACTCTCCGGCGGTCAGCAGCAGAGAGTATCGATAGCGCGTGCTCTCGCCAACGACCCGAAATTTCTCTTATGTGATGAACCTACCGGGAACCTTGATTCCAAAATGAGTACTCAGATTATGGAGCTCTTAAAAGATCTGCATTCCAAAGGAAGAACGATCGTCATGGTTACGCATAACCCGGTGACAGCCGAGTATGCCGACCATATCGTGATTATCAGGGACGGTGTAATTGTCGATGAGTAAGGAAAGCAAAACACTCTGGCAGAAAATCTACTCACCGATGGTTCTCTCCCTTGCTACGAGAAACCTGAAACTCAACAAATTCCGGACTATTCTCTCGATGATCGGTATCGTCATTGGTGTTTTTGCCATTTGTGCGATGGGGATGATCGGTGCAGGATTCACCGAGGAGATGAACTCGATGATTTCAGATACAGCGGATACTCTGACAATATCCCCAATCGGAGAAAAAATCATTGATGGAACTACTACCACGGGTCTTTCCGAAAAAGATTTAAGAGATATTGAATCGGCCGTAAAATCTGTTACAAACGGGTTTGATATGATACCGATGTATTCTTCAACGAAATATATTTACATTGGAGATGAAACCACGATGGCTACGATATCCGGAATGGATGATAATGATATCAACAAACTCGTGACACTGACCGAAGGAACCCTTCCCCGCGGATCAACCAATGTGATTGTAGGGGAGACGTTTGCCGAAGATAATGATCTCCGTATCGGCAGCCGGATTACCCTGCTTACTTCAACCGGACAGGAAGTTACATGCAGGGTTGTAGGTATTATGGAAAATACCGGAATGTTTTCCCTGGGTTTTTCCACAGATACCGCAGTCGTCGGATCCATCGAATGGTACACTGCACTTGTCGGGGATAATCATGGTCTCTATGACAACGTGATTGTCAGGGCATATGACCCAACAGAACTGAGCGCTATTGACGCAGCAATCGAGAAAAAGATGAATGGTAAGGAGGATAAAGACTCTGATGATACTGTTTACATACTGAACTCGTATGAGGTCATGAAAGTCTTCGATGATATTATGTCCATGTCTACTATCTTCACCACCATTATCAGCGGTATTTCCCTTCTGGTCGCAGCAGTGGCCATCACAAATGTGATGCTGATGAGTGTAAAGGAGCGGACCAGAGAGGTGGGTATTCTCCGGAGTATCGGAACTTTCCGAAGTCAGATTATGCAGATGTTCCTCTACGAGGCAGGACTAATCGGTCTGATTGGATCAATCATCGGAACTGCTCTAGCACTGATAGCATGTCCAGTGTTCCTCTATGGGATGATTGGATCAGCCGAAGCCATGCTTACAGTAAGTGTCCTGATATATGTTCCAATTGGTATTGTGATTGGTCTTATCGTCTGCCTCATATCTGGTCTGTATCCGGCATGGAAAGCGGCGAATCTCAACCCGGTTGAAGCAATGTCAACCGACTAATTTTTTTAATATCCGGCCAACTATTTTTTTGCACGTATACTTTTACACTAACCTCGAAAAGGTCAGGAAGTAGCGAAGAAGTGTATGCACGAACAAATTACATTATTAAAAAAAAACGTGAGAGACTTTATCAGAGCGAATCGCCGACTTTCAGATAGTGCCCGTTCACAATTTCATAACCAGGCATCTCACGTTTTCCTTCAGGCTTTGCCATAAGAATACAAAGAGCACCATCTCCGGTCATCACGACAGGTCCCTTCTTTTTCACCACATCAACGACCGTACCAGGTACACCGGAATACTCTCCGGCGATTTTTTCACTCCGGTAAATCTTCAGAAGCTTGCCGTCCGGCAGTTTTGTATTTGCCCCGGGAACTGGGGAGAGACCCCGAATTCGGTTGTGAACCACGCTCGCAGGTAACGACCAGTCAATCACGCACTCTTCTTTGGAAATCGAGGGAGCAAAGGTTACCTTCTGCTCATCCTGCAGGATTCTCATAACACGCCCCGATTCAATCATATCAAGAGCCTCGACCAAAGCTTCAGCTCCAAGGTCGGCCAGACGATCATGTACTTCGCCGAATGTTTCATCTTCTCCAAGAGGAATCGACTTCGATAAAATGACATCTCCTGCATCGAGTTTCGCCGTCACGTACATAATCGAGACGCCGCCCTCTTTATCTCCATTCAGAACAGCGTACTGCATCGGAGCCGCTCCCCGATATTTCGGGAGAAGCGAACCATGGATATTGATCGTGTTATATTTTGGGAGATTGATAATTGAATCAGGAATCATCATTCCAAAAGCGACAACGATGGTAATATCGGGGGAGAGAGCTTTCAGCTCCCCGAATAGAGCAGGGTCCTTCATGTTTTCAGGCTGGAAGACCGGGATGCCCTGCTCAAGTGCAAATGTCTTCACCGGAGAGAATACAATTTTATTTCCCCGGCGATTCGGCTTGTCGGTCCTTGTCAGAATTCCGACAATTTCGTGTTTTGCATAGACCGCACGAAGAGCCGGGAGAGCATACTCCGGCGTCCCCATAAACAGAACCCGCATCTTATGCCTCCTTGACTTTCAGTTCCTCAAGCTGTTTTGCAATGATTTTTTTTGCGATGGGGCTGATTTTCTCGACAAAGAGAATCCCATCCAGGTGGTCATACTCATGCTGAAAGACGCGGGCCGGATAATCTTTGAGTTCCTCCTCTATTTTTTCGCCGGCGTCGTTCATGTATCTGACCGTAATTCTCCGGGGACGGCGGACGTTTTTGTGAATCCCGGGAACTGAAAGACAACCTTCTTCCATCTCGACAAGAGCATTCCCGAATTTCAGAATTTCCGGGTTTATGACTTTACGGAGTTTCTCTCCAGCATACATCACAAAGAACCGCTTGGAAATTCCAACCTGCGGTGCCGCAAGACCGACTCCCTGACTTTCTTTCATCAGCGGAACCATCTCATCAAGAGTGGCTAATAGCTCGGGGGTTATTGTATCGACGGGTCCGGCAACTTTCGAGAGTACTGCTTTCCCATAGATTTGTATCTCCATTGTATCTGTATCTCCGTTGGTTATACTATTGGATTTTTTTATTGAAGAATATGACTATAATAATATGGTCATCTCCTCAGAACAAATGACCCTCTATTCTTTACCCCATCCTGAAATCAGGATGATTTGAAGATGAAGTGAGGTGTTCCTGGAATATTGTTCAGGCGATGACTCAATAAGTATGCCCTGATAATGACTCCCGTTGTATTTCCTGAGATATCATACGCATATCAGGTATTTTCAGTAAGCTCCCGATTGCCGGAAAAGGATTGCCACTGATTATAAAACACAACCCGCGATACATATCGCACAAACTCCCGGAAAAACAATAATTACAGAATATTACATGATAATAAAAAATGCGGGACAAATCCCATAAAATGATGTGTTAGGACATTGCTGTCCGAACAGTATTAGTACCGGTTGTTACGTGGGGTCCGGTGTTTAGGAAGGCATTCCTGACAGTAAACTGGTCTGCCTTCTGTTGGCTTGAACGGAACCTCGCATTCTTTTCCACAGTCTGAGCAGACTGTTTTTGTCATTTCGCGGGGGCCGTCATTAAACTGGCGTGATCCGCCAAAGCTTGTATTTCTTCTTTCCATGATAGGATTTCCTTTGAGCATAATGCTCACGAAAAAAACAAAATAGACATACTGTCTGTTTTATATTTCCCACAGATAACTGCGTCATGATATACGACCCTCAGAGATAAATACTTGTGTATCATGGAAGTATTTGCCCATCGAAGATTGTCGCAGATAATCCCCCGGTAATTTATGCAGCTCCATATTTTTTTGGGGGGTGACACCCGGATATACTCCACATCAATGTTGAATGTCTTTATTTAATGAAGAATTCTAACGTATTCCGGGATAATTTGTCATTCCAAAAGAAACACCCGCAGTATAAGCACTCTGTATGTTCTGGTATCGGTTCCCTTGAAGATGGAAAAAAATTCCGATGTTCGCGGCAAGACCGATGCGGGGCGCACACTTATCCCCCGGCAGCTGGGGGGAACAGCGCAATCAAATCCCCCTCTTCAAGCGGAGTTTCCAGACCAGCCAGAAAATGGGTGTTCCTGCCGTTTTTGAGGATGTTGACAAAGTCACGGAGGGTATCCGGAGCGGCAAACATCAACTCACCCAATCCTTCGTATCGTCCGGTAAGCTCGGCGAGAAGCGTGCGGATGGTCGCACCTGCCGGGAAATCAAGCTCAATCTGCATATCCATGACCTCACGAAACATTGCAAACGCCTTAACGGTGACCTTCATACGCGAAACCCCCGGACATCCGGTTCAGCCGCTGAAAAACCGCAGTCTTTGCAGTCAGGCGAACTCACAATAGGAATCCATTCAGCCTCACCCCGCAGTCCGTCCCAGAGCAGCAGCCGGTTTTTCAGGAGCTCACCGGTTCCGGTAAGATACTTGATCGCTTCGGTTGCCTCGATACAGCCGATTGCACCACAGGTTACACCGATAATCGGGTTCTTCTCCCATTTCGGAGTAATCGGAACAATGCACCGCAGGCATGGGGTAACACCGGGAATGATCGTAGTTACCTGACCGTAAAAACCATTCACGGCGCCATGAATGAACGGAATTTTTTCATCAAGACCCGCACGGTTCAGGATATAGCGGG
>DATESH010000147.1:0-7757 GCA_035270965.1 Methanocorpusculum sp. | reverse complement strand
AAGCATTGCGTGAACTCCGGAGAAGAGTGGGGTTCGTATTCCAGAATCCGGATATCCAGGCTATTGCTCCGACTGTCTATCAGGATGTTGCCTTCGGTCCGGTAAATCTTGGCATGTCACGTGATGAAGTACGGACCGTTGTTTTTGATTCCCTCAATGATACCGGTCTCGCCGGTTTTGAACGTCGGCCTATCCATCAGCTTTCGGGTGGGGAAAAGAAACGTGCAGCGATGGCAGGAATCCTTGCCATGAATCCTGACGTCCTGGTCTTTGATGAACCAACAAGTGCTCTTGACCCTGCTGGGTCTGAAGATATCATGGAACTTCTGGATGAAATGCAGGTAAACGGGAAAACCATCATCATCTCGACACATGATGTGGAACTTGCATATCCCTGGGCAGACCGGGTTTTTCTCATTAAATCCGGGACTGTTCTCCTGGAAGGAAAACCAGGCGATGTCTTTTATAATAGAGACCTTGTCAGGTCCTGCAAACTTTCGATGCCTGTTCTCCTGGAGCTCTATGAAGGGCTCTCGGAAAAAGGCATGCCGGAGATTGAAAAACTTCCGAAATCAGCACTGGACTTCATTACCTATCTTTGTGAAAACTGCGGACTGCAGAAAAAAGAGGAGAAAGTCTGCGGGGATATCTATCTGGCTGATGTGGAGCGTGTTTCTCTGGAAATCGTGCGAAATCTCCTTGAATCGGGAAGCATCGCCGCTGTCGGTGCTATGGGGACGAAAGCAAAAACATTTGCCGGGAATGAAAATGTATGTCTTGAATTTACCTATGGGGTAATCGATAAATGTGTATTGAAAGCCATCAATAAAAAGAACACACTGATTCTTACTTCTGGCGGGATGTTTGCCAGGGTCCACACGCGTGTGGAAGCATTCAATCAGGAATATGATCAGAATATCAGCGTGATTGAAAACTTCTGAACCACTTTTTTGATACTGTCTGAAATTCATCAGGTGTGCACGACCATGTGCAGCCTGTGCCGGGCAGATTGCGAAGAACGCACACAATAGCTGCAGATGGTGTAAGTGCATCAGGAGAATTCCTGATAAAAAAATATTATAGATATGCCTGAATGGCATTTCGTGCATTTTTCAGCATCAGGTCTGCAAGAAGCGGGTCAATTCCGATTGGGTCTGCATAAATAAGAGGAATGACTTTTCCATTGTCAAGGGTGAACGTCCCTTTGTACTCTCCGGCTGCAAGACCAAGTAGTTCCGGTATATCCTGAAGAACATGAATCCCTTTTGCAAGGAATAGCGGTACGACAACCAGCAGTTCGATATCCTCGTGTTTCATTCCGGCAATCCCCTCGGGAACATTTGGGGTGCTGTGTTCCATAAAACAGGATTTTATCAGGAATTCGTCACTTTTTATTCCCATGAGTTCTGCAGTGGAGGTCGCAAGTTCTTTATTATGATTGAGTCTGCTTCCATGACCAATAAGGAGTAAACCTTGTTTGCACATAATTATAATATGATTTATTGATTATAAAACAAGTGGGTTTTACATTTTCATTATTAAAAATAGGGATTCCTTTCCTAATCCAGGTTGGAATCATGCATGTATCGATTCATCGATTTTGCCGGAATAGGGTTTGATATCAATGACAGGTGTGTTGTCCAGAGCATCAAGACCTGATACAGTCAGCACATTGTCCGAAATTTCCTGAATGGTAACCAGTGTCAGAGACACCGGATTCGGACGTTCAGGCGATCTGGTGTTGAAAACTCCCGTCAGAGGATTTTCCATTTTTCCTCTCGGGTGAACTTTTATGACATCACGGGCTGAGCGGTCAAACCAGCAGAGCACAAATATCTGCTGACCGGCAGTCAGTCCTTCCAGACCCCCGGCATACACGGGGTCTATGATTATTCTGCTGATAAGATTTTTTTCACGTCCCTGTGATGGAGCGTCGCCTTTTTCTTTAAACGGGGATGATACCTTTCCGATTGGATTACATACATACTGTTCTGTCATAATTATCATTCATTCCATTCAGTATCTGAGTTGTTCATTTATCACACCTGCTCACATGGTACAACAATCGGGAGATTATTGTGATAGATCACATCGACAGAGATTCCATAAACAGCCTCGATTATCTCCTCTGTCACTCCTGCTTTGTCGCACATCGCATAAATTTTTCCATCTTTCATAAACAAAAACCGGTCGGCAAACCGGAGAGCCAGATTCAGATCATGCATCGTCATTACGGTTGCCACATTATGATGGTCGACGACATCTCGAATGGCCCGTAATATTTCCATCTGTCTGCACAGATCCAGGGCACTTGTCGGTTCATCCAGCAGAAGTACTGAGGGTTCCTGTACAATTGCCCGGCAAAGGCAGACCCTCTGCAGTTCACCGCCTGAGAGTTCGTCAATGTACCTGAGCTGCATGTCAGCAAGACCAAATCTTTCGATTGCATTTTCCACAATAGTATAATCATGGTCTGTGACCCTCCACCCGATATGCGGTTTTCGTCCGAGAAGTACTGAATCAAAAACCGTCATACGGGCAGAGTCATTCCTCTGGGCAACGTAACCGACATTTTTTGCAATATCATTGCCGCTCATCTTTGTCAGATTCAGCTCGCCAAGCATGATAATCCCGGTTTTTGGCTGGAGAATCAGGTTCATGCATTTGAGAAGCGTTGATTTCCCGACGCCGTTTGGACCAAGAATCGCAAGAATTTCTCCGCGGGCAACACCAACACAGATATCATTCAGGACTCTGTCTGTTTTGTACTCGAAATTAACTCCGTCAACGTTCAGCAGAGCCGGTGCCGGCGAATTGGTGTGGTGATCATGCGCAACGCCATGGAGATGTTCATGGGTGTGGACATATCCTTCTGAATGAACATGAGCATGGACATGCATTTCGTTATCATGGCTGTGCTCTTCGTGAGAAATGTCCTGTGTCATGCCTGTCTCCTCCTGATAATGAGATACAGGAACACGGGAGCTCCGAGGAATGCTGTAAGGACTGCGACAGGTAAAACAGTTGGGGCAATCAATGTTCTTGCAACCGTATCGGAAACAAGCAAAAGGACCGCTCCGCAGACAAAACTTGCCGGAATCAAAAACCGGTGATCGTCGCCTACGATACGCCGCATCATGTGCGGGCATACGAGACCTACAAAGCCGATGATGCCAAGAAATGCCACGACCGTTGCACTGATCAGTGACGCTGCAATCATACCAAGAATTCTGGTCCGCTCAACGTTCACGCCAAGCCCTTTTGCAGTCTCTTCTCCGGCATCAATCGAGTTGTAGTCCCAGCGTTTGTAGATGAAATAGATAAAGCAGATGACTGTTATCAGGGAGATTATGCCAAGTTCTGACCAGCTTGCTCTGGCAACATCGCCAAACTGCCAGAAGACGATCGATGCAAGACATGTGTCATCGACGAAGTACTGAATCGCCATTAATCCTGCGCTAAATAACGAACTGATGGCAATACCTGCCAGGATCATGGTTTCAGGAGTTGCTGACCGGATTTTTGCAATGAGCAGAATTATTACCGTTGTCAGAATGGCAAAGAAAAATGCTGACATGGTCGTCAGATACGGGTTGTTGATCACAACCGCATCAGCGATGCTGCTGCCGGTGGTTCCTGCCCCGAAAAGCAGAATGCCGACTGCTGCCCCGAATGCAGCAGCATTGGAAAGACCAAGGGTAAACGGAGATGCCAGCGGGTTACGCAAAACGGACTGCATGGAAACTCCGGCAATTGCCAGACCCGCCCCGGCAACAATTGCTGTCAAAGCCTGCGGGATTCGAATGTTCCAGATGATCCGTTCATAAAGACTTGTTCCCCCGCCGCCGAAAATTGTTGCGATGATGTCGGGAATCGGGATGCTTACGGCCCCGACCGATACTGATACCAGAAACATAACTATGGTCAGAATGATTCCAATGATAATGATGGAGATTTTTCTACCGATATATTTCTGATATTTCCCTGATGACTGCTCTATTCTCTTTTTCATTCTATTCACAGTTAATAAAAAAAAAGATTATATCTCTAATTTCTGATAGGAGAGATTGTTCTGGTTCGCTTTCAGCTGTTCATAGACCGGAGCGCCGTCAATGAAAGTGTAGATCTCATCAGCTTTTGCTGCAGGATCGATGTCGGCAAACTGCTCGGGATAGAGGATGGTTCCAATGTAGTAGGCGTTTGCCATGCTTGTTTCATGGTTTGTTCCCATGGAAGTGTGGGGGTTAACAGCATAAACTTCTCCGGTCTCAACCGCAGTCAGTTCCTGATAAGAGGGGTCTGTCTGGAGTTCATAGATAGCTCCTCCGCTGGCTGCACTTAAGGTACCCAGATCGACAAACAGAATGTCAGCATCCCATTGAAGAATCATTTCCTTTGAGGTTGCGGCATATCCGGTACTGGCGAGCGTACTCAGCCCTGATGCTGCGTTTTTAGCTGCAAGAACAGTGAATGGATAATAGGCCGGATCGGTTCCATCGAGTCCATGGGCTCCGCTGTAGGAAATACCTCCAATATATACTGTTGGTTTATCTTCGTCAGCGACGCCGGCGACACGGCTTTCGAGATCTGCGCGTGTGTCTGCGAAGTATGTAATCACCTCTTCTGCGCGGGGTTCTACATGGAGAATCTCTCCGATAAGTCTCAGGGATTCGGCCACTTTGTCACTATTTGTGACATAATCTCCCGAGTAGAACAAAACGACAGGTATACCGGTTTTTTCCTGGATCTCATTTGCAGTCTGAACTGCTGAGTCACTATACCCTGCCATGAACAGAATGTCAGGATTTACCGCAAGCAGGCGTTCAGCGTCAACAACGCCTTTTGAGGTCCCGAGAACAGGGAGGTCCTTGATTTCGGGATGGGCGATCATGTAGGGACGGGCTTCACTAGTATAAGACAGAAGATTACTGTCCTGATAATCTATTGCCGCTATTTGGTCTGTTACGTTGAGATAAACGAAGTATCTGGTTGAACCGGATCCGCTGACCGCGATTTTATCCGGATTATCAGGAACGACAACTTCGCGGCCGGCAGAGTCGGTGATGGTGATTGTTCCATCACCAGGTTCATTGGCAGTACTAATACATCCTGCGCACAGGCAGAGAGCAACTACACAAAAACAGAGAAGCAGGATTGAGACAGATTTCAGTTTGGGAATCATTGTGTTACGAATTCTATATTTCGTTACACAAGTTAATATAATTTTCTAATTAGTATGCATCAAGGGATTACGAATTTAAAATTGGTATGATTATTATATCTTGAATCCAAAATATATTCTCATGAAAAAATTTAGCGAAGCGGTTGCTTTCCATGGTCATACCTGCGGCGGACTTGCCATGGGTTACAAGGCCTGCGAGCTTGCCATCGAAAAACTCGGACTTACCTTCTCTAAGGATGAAGAAGTTGTTTGTATTACAGAAACGGATTCCTGTACAATCGATGCGATTCAGGTCGTTCTCGGCTGCACTGCTGGAAAGGGAAATCTGATTATAAACAGCTGGGGAAAAAATGCTTTTTCATTTTACCGGCGTGATAACG
This sequence comes from Methanocorpusculum sp., assembly GCA_035270965.1. Taxonomy (GTDB): domain Archaea; phylum Halobacteriota; class Methanomicrobia; order Methanomicrobiales; family Methanocorpusculaceae; genus Methanocorpusculum. The sequence goes on along the minus strand of DATESH010000147.1, from coordinate 2,195 downwards.
GCACCTCCATCCGTGTTGTTGCAACTCCAAACGCCATGCCCCCGAATCCCGAGATGGATACACTTCGTCCGAAGGTATTTTCCGGAAAGGCAACCCCGGAAGAGAAGAAACGGTTCTATACTCTTTCAAATATGTGGATTGAGGATATTCTCAACATGCCGCCTGAGAAGCTGTTCACTGTTAAGGAGACGACCGAATTTGTCCCGGGTCATGCACGGATTTATAATAATGTTATATGTTCAGTCTGTGGTGAGCAGGTTGCCGAAGGACTGGCTCCCGTGATAGATGGAAAACATGTATGTATTTCCTGTTTGAGAAAGTGAAACAGATACAGGAAACTCCCCCTCTCTTTTAAATCCGATTCTGCATTCTGTTCTGCGTGGTCGCAGCAGCATATCTATTAAAGATATTTAGGAGTAAAGCAATACTATTTGTATCAAATAGGCATGGAGATGGAAATGGCAAAAACACTCATGATTCAGGGGACTATGTCCAATGTCGGGAAAACCACCATAGCAGCCGGGCTTTGCCGGATTCTTGCTCAGGATGGATGCAGGGTTGCTCCGTTCAAACCACAGAATCTTTCATCGAATGCGTTTGTAACCAAAGCAGGCGGGCAGATCGGCATTGGGCAGGCGGTCCAGGCAGAAGCGGCTGGAATCGAATCTGACGGGAGAATGAACCCTGTCCTTGTTAAGCCATGTGCCGGGGGTGCTGAGGTTTATCTGAATGGAAAACCGGTGCCGGGCATCACAGAGTACGGACAGATGCACAAGCTTATGCCCGAAGTTCTTGCATCGTTCCATAGTCTTGAAAAAGAATATGACTACATCATCATCGAAGGAGCCGGTGCGGCAGCGGAACTCAACTTCATGGACCATGACATTTCCAACACGGGTTTTGCAAAAGAGATCTCTGCCCCTATTCTCTTGGTCGGCGACATTGAACGCGGCGGTGTCTTTGCCTCGCTCTTTGGGACAGTCGGACTTTTTGACGCAGAGTCCCGCAGCCTTGTCAAAGGATTCATTATTAACAGGTTATCGGGCGATCCAAAATATCTTGGCACGGGACCCAGCCGGCTTGAAGACCTGACCGGCATACCGGTTCTCGGCATAATTCCAAAACTCGACATCCATTTACAGGAAGAGGATATGCCCGGCACTGCATTCCATGATGATACTTTGCTTTTAGACAAAGCATATCGTGAAAAGCAGTTCGATAAACTCGCAGATGGTCTGCGAAACGCATTGGATATGAAAGTAATCTATAAAATTCTGGAGGGAAACCAATGAAGTTTGTTGTTTCATACAGTTGTGGAAAAGACAGCACGCTCTCGCTCCATAAAATGATTAAAGCCGGTCACACACCTGTTGGTCTCTTAGTCATGATGAATAAGGACGGCAGACACTCCTGGTTCCACGATGTCGATCCGTTCCTTATGGAGAATATTTCCCAATCGCTTGAAATCCCCCTGATCAAATGCGTATCGGGCGGGGAGGATTATCATCTTGAACTTGAGGAAGGACTTCGTCGTGCGAAAAAGCTCGGTGCCGAGGTCTGCGTATTTGGTGACATTGACATCGAAGAACACAAGGAATGGGGTACTGCAAGATGCAGTGCTGTCGGGCTGAAGCCCTGTTATCCGCTCTGGCATAGAGACCGTGAAGAAAATACCCGTGAACTTCTCGACCTCGGATATCAGTGTGTGATTAAATGTGTGAGAAACGCTGATTTACCGAAGGATATGCTTGGTAAAGTTCTGGATTCGGGTATGGTGGAATTTATGAAGAAGAAGGGACTCGATGTCTGCGGTGAAAACGGCGAATATCACACGGTGACTGTTGGCGGTCCGATTTTTCACATGCCGGTGGCATATCGATGCGGGGAAATCTCCGACCTTGGCAATACTTCTGTGATTAATATCACGCCGCAGACTTTCTGAGAATATTCAGTGGTGGTCTGTCTTATCGACAGACCAAAAAAATAATAGGGGATGTTATGTTTGATCATCAAACAGATGTGCTGTGTATCATTAATCAGATAGGATCAACTTATCTGATTATGGCATCTTGATGTATACAAAGCCATTGTCTTTTTTACCTTCGGTGTAGGCGAGAGCCGGCAGTGTCATATCATAACCTGGTTTGCCGAAACCGAAGAGTTCCTGAGTTTCAACCTGCATTGCATGCATAAAG
>DATESH010000146.1:0-7992 GCA_035270965.1 Methanocorpusculum sp. | reverse complement strand
ACAGCATACTTAGGGCAGAGTCTCCTAATAGGTTACTTCTGTCTGTTCAGCCCATCGGGGATTCTAATCCAATTTCCGTGGGCTGAATTCATTTTCGTCACTCTTATGGGAAAGCTGCCCCACCCAAATGTTTGGTTACATTGAATCAGGGTATCTCTATTCTGGATTTCTTTTCATGCAGTTAATGTTTTACAGGCGTACATGGAATCCCTGCACACCCGCAAATAACGCCCCCGTCACCCCGCATATTCACAAATCATAGATTTGCTTGGCTGAGGGCGAGCCTATCGGCTCACCCCGCCTCATCAACCGAACTCTTCATACTCCTCACATATGCCCTGAGTTCGGCAAGCATCCCCTCCATATCCCCGAGATGCTCCTCGACCCTCCCCACAATAGCACTTCCGACAATCACCCCATCCGCACCATGACGGACAAACTCCGCAGCATGCTCAGGCACCGAAATCCCGAAACCCACCGCAACCGGAATTCCGGTCCGTACCTTCACACGCTCAAGAAGCGGAAAAGCATTCCTCGAAATCTCAGCCCTCTTACCAGTCACCCCGAGAGAAGAAACCAGATAAATAAACCCGGACGCCATCCCGACAATCATATCAAGCCGCTCATCCGATGTCGTCTGCGTCACCAGGAAAATCTGTGCGACCCCCGTCCTCTTGGAAGCCTCCAGGGCAGGTTCAGCCTCCTCAGGCGGCATATCCACAATCAGCACACCGTCGACCCCCGCCTCCTTAGCCTCATCATAGAACCGGCAAACACCCCGGTGGAACACAATGTTATAATAGACCAGAAACACAATCGGCACATCCGAATACCTCCGGACCGCCCTCACAATCTCAAACACCCCGTCCATCGTAATCCCGGCATCGATCGCCCGTTTATCCGCACCCTGAATCACACCTCCATCCGCAACCGGATCCGAAAAAGGCACGCCCAACTCCAGAACATCACACCCCCCCTCAATCAGAGCCTTTGCGATTTCAATCGAATCAGACAGATTCGGATCACCGGCAACCGTATATCCGACAAAACCCGGCTTAACAAACGCCGCCTCAACCCTCTCTTTACCGCATTTCATCTGCATTACACCTCACCCCCGAACATCTTCGAAACCGACTCAACATCCTTATCCCCTCTTCCCGAAAGGCAGATGACCACAATATCATCCCGGTCAAAAGCATCCTTATTCTTAAGAACATACGAAACCGCATGCGATGATTCGAGAGCAGGAATGATTCCTTCCGTCCGCGAAAGATAGGAAAAAGCCTCCAGGACCTCATCATCCATCGCATAAGAATACTCGACCCGGTTCATCTCCTTAAGCATACTGTGCTCGGGCCCTACCCCCGGATAATCAAGTCCGGCAGAAATTGAATGCGTCTCCCCGACCTGACCCTCCTCATTCTGGATAAGATAGGAGAGAGCACCATGCAAAACCCCCGGGCTCCCGGTATTCAGCGTCGCACCATTATCTCCGGGCGTAAGGGCTCGACCGCCCGCCTCTATACCGACCATCCTGACATCATCCTTCAGCATAGGATAAAACATCCCAATCGCATTCGAACCGCCCCCCACACAGGCAACAAGCGTGTCAGGAAGCCGTCCTTCCTTCTCCAGACACTGACGCCTCGTCTCCTCGCCGATAACCGACTGGAAATCCCTGACAATCATAGGGAAGGGATGGGGGCCCACTACCGATCCGATCAGATAGTGAGTATAATCAACAGTCTTTGACCACTCGCGTAACGCCTCATTGGTAGCATCCTTCAGAGTCTTCGTCCCGGAACTGACGGGATGGACCCTGGCACCCATGAGTTCCATGCGGAACACATTCAGTTTCTGCCTCTCACAATCCTCTTCGCCCATGAACACCTCGACCGGCAGATTAAGCATTGCCCCCGCAATTGCCGTGGCAACACCGTGCTGCCCTGCTCCGGTCTCCGCAATCAGCCGCTTTTTTCCCATCGCCTTGGCAAGCAGGGCTTGTCCCAGAGTATTGTTAAGCTTATGTGCCCCGCCGTGGACAAGGTCTTCACGCTTGAGATACACCTTGCAGCCACAGTATTCCGACATATTTTTGCAGAAGGTGAGAGGGGTTTCACGTCCGGCAAACTCCGTCAGATAATAGGTGAGTTCTTTTTTGAATCCCGGGTCGTCTTTTAACCGTCGGTATTCACCATCCAGCTCGTAGAGAGCCGCCATAAGCGTTTCCGGGACAAAACGTCCGCCGAATTCGCCATAATATCCTGTTTTCTCTTTCATACTATTGGTCTCCTGCAGATTTCGATAAATTGCCGTATCTTTTTTCTGTCCTTGATTCCTGCTGACTTTTCCACGCCTGACGATACATCAACCGCATACGGACGAAGATCCCGGATTGCCTTTTCGACATTGTCCGGCGTAAGTCCGCCGGCAAGAATTACCGGCACGTCCGACCCTGCGGCAACTTTTTCAGCATAACTCCGGTCATATGCAATCCCCCGACCACTGCTCTGGTCGATTACGACTGCATCACATTCAACCGGCATAATGGTTTCGCCTGAGGCAACCCGGTAAATTTTCGTGCCAACCCCGGGAGGAACCTTCAGATTTTGAGGAATCTGAATGGCGGTCGGTTTGAGGGAAAGAATGATGGCCAGATCACTTTGGTTCTGCGTGTTGGTAACGCAGATTTTTTCGGTGTTCGGATGAAGTGCAGCGAAGATCTCTCTCGCCCGGCTGACCGGAACAGATCGTTTCGAGTCAGAGCAGACAATGATTCCAATCGCATTGGCCCCCTCCTCTTCCGCGATTAAAGCATCCCGCACAGTGGTGATGCCGCAGATTTTCACCCGCATACGAATGCCTCCAGGGTTTTCTGCGGATTCGCAGACTTCATGAGTGCAGTTCCGATGAGAAATCCGTCACAGAAATCTTTCAGGCCGGAGATATCCCCGGGTGTTCTGATGCCGCTCTCGGATATTACTGTAAGTCCGGCATCCCGCAGGAGACCGGACAGGTCTTTTGTTATTTTGGTATCGACCGACATGTCGTGCAGATTCCTGTTATTGATACCGGTAAGCAGTGCCCCGGATTGTATGGCATTCTTCGTATCAGCCAAAGTCCTGACCTCGACCAGCGGCTCGATATGCAGAGACCGGCAAAGGGAGATGAACGCCGGAAGCCTGTCCTGCAGCACTCCGGCTATCAGGAGCACGGAGTCGGCATGCAGGGCATATGTCTCGTAGATCTGGTTTTCATCGACGATGAACTCTTTTCTGAGGATCGGAAGTTGGGTCCCGGTTTTGGCTTTGGCGAGATTCTCCGCACTTCCCGAGAAGTAGAAGGGTTCTGTCAGAACCGAAACAGCACATGCCCCGCCCATTTCATAGGAGCGGGCGAGGTCTGCCGGATTCAGACCGGAGGTCAGGGTCTTGTCCGAGGGAGTGGTGTATTTGATTTCGGCGATGACCGCATTCTTTTCACCCGGACAATTTTTCACGGCTTTGAGCAGGTTTTGGGGGACATAGCTCTCCTCTTCGGCGGTTTTCCGGATGGAGGGGTCGAGTAGGGCTGCCCTTTTCCGTGAAAGGGCACAGATGTCATCAAGAATCATTTTCGCCTCCTGAAAGGAGAATCAGATTCTCCAGTTTTTCCAGTGCATGACCTGAATCTATGGATTTTTCCGCATATTTGATTCCGTCGGCGATACTTGCAGCCTTGTCTCCCAGATATATTGCAGCCGCGGCATTGAGGATGACAATGTCTCGTTTCGGACCTTCCTTTCCCTCAAGAACCGACCGGATTATCTGTGCATTGTACCGGGAGTCTCCCCCGCAAAGGGACGCGGCATAGGCTTTCGGGAAGCCGAATGATGATGCATCCAGCGAATAACTTTTGACCAGACCGTTTTTCACTTCAGAGATCCGGGTGATTCCGGTCGTTGTTATCTCATCATATCCGTCTCCGTGAACCACCAGGGCTCTTTTCGTCCCGAGGATATTGAGAACGTCAGCGATTTTTTCCGTGAGGGATTCGTCATAGACACCAAGAAGCTGGGCATCCGCTCCTGCCGGATTCGAGAGTGGACCAATCAGGTTGAAGAAACTTCGGATACCGATCTCCTTTCGGACCAGGCCCGCATACTTCATAGCAGGATGATGGCTTTGGGCAAACATGAACCCAATGCCGTTTTCATCGATGATTTCACAGACCCTTTCCGGGGTAAGATCGATTTTTACTCCAAGTGCTTCCAGAACATCGGCAGATCCGCATTTACTGGTGGCTCCCCGGTTTCCATGCTTGACAACGGTTACCCCGGCACCGGCGGCAATAAAAGCCGAGGCAGTGCTGATATTGAAGGTGTTTCTCCCGTCGCCCCCTGTCCCGCAGGTATCGACAAGCATCCCGGTTTTTTTCGGGGTGATTTTTACGGCATTCTTCCTCATTACCGAGGCAAAAGCCGCGATTTCGGAGCTTGTCTCGCCCTTCATGACAAGAGCGGTCAGAAATGCCCCGATCTGACCGTCAGTGGCGTTTCCGGACATTATGTCCTGCATTGCCGCTTCTGCCTCAACATCGCTCAGATTTGAGAGTGACGAGACTTTTTTTATGCATTCCGCAATCATCGGACCACTCCCGTATCAAGGAAATTCTTCATGATTCTGTCACCGGATTCTGTGAGAAGACTCTCGGGATGGAACTGAAGTCCGAACACCGGGTATTCCTTGTGGGAAACGGCCATGATCATTCCGTCGTCGCTGCTTCTTGCCGAAACCGACAGACAGGAGGGGAGGGAGGACTCTTCTACTGCAAGTGAGTGATACCGGGTTGCCCGGAAGGGGTTTTTCACACCGGTAAAGATTCCGCCCGCGTCATGCAGGATTTCGGAGGTCATACCGTGAACCGGTTTTCCGGTCCGGATGACTTTTCCTCCGAAGAAGTGGCATATCGCCTGATGACCGAGACAGATGCCGAGTGTCGGGATTTCTTTGGCATAGGTTTCGAGAATTTCCAGACAGAGTCCGGAGTCCTCAGGCTTGCCGGGACCCGGGGAGAGAACGATACGGTCAAACCCGGATGCGTCCGGAAGGTCACATCTGCGGTCATTTTTAACGACGAGCGGGTTTGCTCCCAGATATCCTATCTGCTGACAGAGGTTGTAGGTGAAACTGTCATAACAGTCGATGACAAGAACGTTCATACGGGTTCTCCCGCAGATTCGATGGCGGCCTTCATGCTTGCGGCTTTGTTTTCCGACTCGGTAAATTCAGATTCGGGATTCGAATCAGCGACAATTCCGGCACCTGACTGGAAATATGCTGTTTCGTCTTTTACCACCACAGTTCTGATCAGGATGGCGAAATCGAGATTTCCGTTAAATCCCAGGTATCCGACAGCCCCGGCGTATAATCCTCTGGATGTCGGTTCAAGTTCGTTGATAATCTGCATGGCGCGTATTTTTGGTGCTCCGGACACAGTGCCGGCAGGAAAACACGACATGAAGGCATCGAGGGATGTTTTGTCGTCCATAAGGACTCCCTCGACGGTCGATACGATATGCTGGACATGGGAGAATTTTTCTACCGACATGAACCCGGTCACCCGGACGCTTCCGTATCTGCAGATACGACCGATATCATTTCGGGATAAATCGACAAGCATCAGATGCTCGGCGCACTCTTTTTTATCGGCTAAGAGTTCTTTTTCCAGGTTGATATCCTCTTTTGCAGTTCGCCCTCGTTTTCTTGTTCCGGCGATGGGGACCGAGGTGACCCTGCGGCCGTCCACCTTTATTAGCATTTCAGGGCTTGCGCCGATGACCTGTTTATCGGAGAAGTCCATGAAATACATATACGGGCTTGGGTTCAGCCGGCGCATCTGCTGATATATCCGGTACGGATCGTCTTTGCAGGGACGTGAGCCTTTTCTGGAGATGACGACCTGAAAGATGTCACCGTTGAGGATGTACTCTTGTGCGGTTCTGACGAGTTCTTCAAACTCGTTTTCCGATAAATCATAGGTATATTCAGATACGGTTCCGGACTCATTTCCAAACGGGAGAAGTTTCTCTTCCCTTTCATTGGACACCGTGTTGGAGAGGGTCTTTTCCGTTGCGGCAATCTGACGGAGAACTTCAGTGTATCCGGATTCGATGTCTTCGGAGTCCTGCCCAAATAAAAATCCGAGAACGGTTATCATTCCCCGGGCATGGTCGAATATGATATACTCTTCCGGGATCATGAACTCGGCAAGGGGGAAATCCCGCGGTTTTTCCCTGATTCCCGGGACCTCAAGGGTCCTGAGCGCAAGGTCGTAGGAGAAGTATCCTGCAAGACCGCCGGCGTATCCGGGGATGTCAGGATTATGATATTCAATGCAGCGTAATAGTTCGCTGAGTGATTCTGCCGATACATTTCTGCCTTCGATCTTCTCTGCAGGATTGTATCTCCCGGTTATATGAATGCCGGGATCGGCGGTGATATGCATGAGAAGACCGGTGCCGATGACTGAGTATCGTGCATTTCGTTCGTTTCCTTCGATTGATTCAAGAAGAAAACTATACTCTTTCCTCAGCATCTCATAGGCAGATGCAGGCAGGATGCCCGGATCGGCAAAAGTATGATGGACGGGAATCAGCGTATGAGCCGATAAAGTCTTTTTAATCTCGTTGAGTTCTCCAAGTGACGGAGAAAAGGAGTTCTGCTGGTTTTTCCGGGTTAAACCAGTCTCCATTCCACCGGCATCACCATCCCCTGATAATGTATTTCTGTCATAATGAACACTATATGTTATGCGTGCACACATATATACATTATTGTATAAATGTGTTTTAAGAAGTACACATTATCTATACCCCGGAGGGAAGACACTCAAACGTAATTCGCCCGGGAAGAACGGCTATCCTGCACACCCCTCTCAGCCGCACACCCCTCAGGCGTCTTCTCACTCGCCTGACAAAGCCTCAGATACATCGCATCCACCATCTCCGGAGAATAGATACGCACCGCTTTTTGCAGATGATGAATCAGCTCCTTTTGCAACTGGAGCCTGCGGGTAATAATACACGAACGGTCACCACCCGGAATCGAATTCATCTTAGTTGTATTCCCGAAAACAATAACCGAAACAAACCCGGACACACCCTTACCCAGAATATATGACAGCAAATCAATACTCCCCTTATTTTCCCGAATCGGATTGGGAAACTCAAGAGACCGGTCATTAAACTTCTCCACCCAGGAATTATCATCCTCATCCCCAAAAACCCAGCCATTCATATCTTTACTCTCAAAAACATAGACCCCCTTCTCATGAATCATAACAACATCAACATCGGCAGCACCCATGCCCTTTTGATACGGCTTACGTGGAACACGGACATTCCTGAGAATCTTAAAATAACCATCGATATACCCCGGTTTCCGGAGAATATATAAAATCTCATCCCTCCCCTCATCACCGGTCCGTTCCTCACACAGACAGGATCCCCCGGACAATCCTGCAGCCTCATCCGGCATACAGAAATACTCTTCAGAGATACCGACCTCAGACTCTTCCTCATCAGGTCTGCAGACATAATCTTCCATATTCCCGCCCAGGACATACCTGCTCAGAATATAATAATGCTTAGGAAGATTGGCAACCCTCCTGAACCGGATAACCCCCTCCTTCGTCTCAAGAATCAGGATCCCCGTACCGGCCCTGATATCAAGCCAGTCCTGCTTAAAATCCACACGGAGAATATCATCCCGATTCAGAATTGTCTCACCGGAAAAAACATTTTTAATGTAAACCTCAGTCTTCGTAAGCACAAGCTTTTGGGAGACTATCCGGGAAAAAGCGATGATAGTGGTAATCAGCCCGAACAGATAAATCGGCCAGCCGATATACAATATAATAGTGACCCCCCCCAGTATCATCCAGAGGAAGGGACGGATCAGACTCCACGAACTGATCTCAATGGTATAGGGAAATGTGATTTGAACAGTCATA
>DATESH010000145.1:0-14971 GCA_035270965.1 Methanocorpusculum sp. | reverse complement strand
ACGCTACAACTTTTATGCCTGGCACACCACCCATGTATTCACGGCGGCAGTATGCCTTTTTGGCAAGTTTACAATACATTCGTGCTGGCTTTCTTACCATTTTTACTAACTCCTAGCTCTCTTAAATGTGCAAATTAGGTTAGTCGGAGACCATATTAAATGTTCTTATTTCCCGACTCAAATTTTTCAATTTCTGCAAGTACGTCCTTTCTGAGTTTTGCGAATTCAATACTCGTCCTGTCACGGGGTCTTGGCAGGGGATTCTCATATATCTCATGGATTGTGCCCGGACGCGGTGTCAGAATGACAATTTTATCTGCAAGATAAACTGCTTCATCAACACTGTGCGTGACAAAGACGACGGTCTTTTTTGTTTTTCCCCAGATATCGAGCAGCTCGCGCTGCATTTTATTCCTCGTCTGGGCATCAAGCGCGCCAAAGGGTTCATCCATCAGCATGACTGCCGGATCAGTTGCAAGAGCACGTGCGACAGCGGCCCGCTGACGCATGCCTCCGGACAACTCATAGGGGTAACTGTCGGCAAATCCGGCGAGACCGACAAGCTTCAGACGCTTGTTAACTTCAGCGATTCGTTCCTCTTTCGGAACGCCCGTCATCTCCAGACCGAACCCGACATTCTCGGCAACGGTCCGCCATGGATAAAGCGAATACTCCTGAAAGACCATCGTCATTTTTGGCGATGGCCCGTCCACGACATTTCCATCAATAGTAATTGTCCCGCTTGTCGGAACGTCAAGCCCCCCTATCATTCTGAGGAGGGTTGTTTTTCCGCAGCCCGAGGGACCAAGCAGACAGACAAACTGCCCGTCATGAACCTCGAGGGTGACATTTTCCAGCGCGGTAACATCACCTTTCCGGGAAGAAAATGTCTTTTTGACGTTCTCAATTTTAACCCATACTTTATTCCAGTCAGTCATTTGTCAAGTGTCTCCCAGGCGAACTTCTTTTTCATGACATACTGGAAGAACTGATCCATAAAAATCCCGATAATGCCGATTGCTATCATTCCGGCAATGACCATCTGAACCTGCCCCCAGTTGAAAGTGTACATAATGAGGTAGCCAAGGCCTGATACAGTCCCGGGCATCATTTCTGCTGCGACAACACTCATCCAGGCAATACCAAATCCCACCCGAAGTCCATTCCAGATGGCGGGACCGGCGGCAGGGACAATGACTTTTGTTATGATCTGGCGTTCGTTTGCCTGATATATTTTAGCGGTTTCAACCCAGCTATTCTTTACCCTCTTGACACCGTCGATAGTGTTTACGAGAATCGGGAATATACATCCGATTACGATGATAAATTCGATAGATGCAAGCCCGAGACCGAACCAAGCGAGGGATAATGGTATCCATGCCATAGGTGGAATTGGACGAAGAATCTGAATGAGACTGTCAGAAAACTGTTCGAGGGGTGGATATCTGCCCAGAATGACTCCAATCGGAACTGCTATCAGACAGGCGATAAGAAAACCAAGTGTTACCCGGTAAATACTAATCCAGGAATTATAAAGAAGACTCCCGCATCCATATAAGTCGGCAAACGGTGTCAAATAAACAGCTAATACACTTTCCATCCGGGGAAGGATGTATGCGTTGTCCATTAGAACTGCCATGACTTCCCACACAACGAGAACGATTACAGGTAGTATGAGCTTTATGTACCATTTCATAATCTGTGATATTCACCTTCCCTTTCTATTATTAATGTACATTTTACATGTTATCAATTGTGCTACTTGTATTTGTTTTCAGGTATGTAAGTCATAGGTGCAATAGTGAATCACCAACACGAAATAAATCTACACAAAAAGAAAAATGTGGGGTGTTTTACGCAGATTTAACCACGTAGTCTATACCGGAGGAACTGAGAGCTGACTTTAGCATGACATCCTGGATGGAGCCAAGCTGCGGATCACCTATGACAACGTTATCTCCCGCGGCACTGCGATCAGTTACCCACGTTAAGAATGAATCCCAGTCGTTTGCCGGGGAAGAGAGTGATGCAACAAGCCCGGATCCTTCAATATTAACTGGGGAGATAATCTTCACACCCATATTCCCGGTACTCTTGTCAATTGCACTGATATAAGGCGGTGTCCCTGCAACAGCATACTGAATGGCATTCTGCTGGAGAAGGGTCATCAACTGTGGTCCGCCGTTACCTTCGACGAGTTTGATATTGGCAACTTTCTGACCATTGACATACAATTCAGCATCGGACAACTTACCATTTTTTTCTGTAACAGGTTTCAGATAAGTGTTATACGTATCCTTGAAGTATTCCCAATCCTTTAAGAGGACAAACAGAGGTGCGTCGTGATCACTCGGCAGGTATCCGATTGCGAGAGTCGAAGTTGCCGCAGGAGTGATAAATACCCCGGTCTCGATCTGGGACATTGCAGAGTCATATGGAGCAAAGTCATAGAGAAGTGTTGCGGATTCTGTCTTCGAAGTCGAAGCGAGTTTGGCGGTGAGGAAACCTAGTTCACGCTGGGACTGGATGAATCCCTCATTGCTGTCCAACCATGAATCAGTAACCTCACTGGAGAATTTAATGGTCGGAATAGAGCTTTCCATGACATCAATTGAACTAACGGTGACATTCCCGTAAGTCATATCCTGACTGGAGAAGAGCCAGTCGGCAGTCTGACTTGCTGCCTTGGCAGGATAATCGTTGACATACTTGTTCCCGAGATTCATCAGGGCAGTAAGACTTGCCGATACTTCCTTATTTTCCAAGGCCGTAGAACTGGCTCCAAATGCGCAGCAAGTGTGGTTCACCCACATGCCTTCCGGTGGAAGATCCTGACTATAGGAGATTACTTTTCCAATACCGCCTTCGGTCGCTACCGCAACAAATGGCTGCCAGCAAATGTATCCGTCAACCTGACCTGTGGCTAGGAGTCCGGGCATCGTTCCAGCCCCGGTGTAGAGAATTTCCACGGTTGCATTTTCACTACTGGTATCCGTGCATCCGGCAGTAAACACTACCACCGCACAAATGAGAAGTGCCATGATTAGCATAATCGGTTTTTTCTGCATACTAAGATTTAGGTTTATCTACATTATCAATTGTTCGGAATGTTGAGTATAATTTATTTGGATGAATTAGACACATGATATCTAAACACCACGTTTTGTATAATGTAACCAATGATATCTGGTAATCTGTATCCCACAGGATTTATTACTCCCGCGTTGCTTGAGACACTCATTTTAATTCGTTTAAAGGGAAATAGAGTAGGTGCAGATGAAAGTATTATTACTTGGTGCCGGAGCGGTCGGACTGAGCATTGCCGCAAAATTATCAGATTATGCAGAAGTGTTTGCAGTCTGCAGAGACAGATGCGCTACGGCTATCAGAAAAGACGGTTTTTCCCTGACAGGTCTTTGGAAGGAAGGGGTATTTCAGTTTCCCTGTGGAACCATACCTCCCGCGGGACCCTGGGATTATATAATAATAACAACAAAATCCCTTGCGACGCGTGGTATCTGTGAGCAGTATCACCATCTTTTTGGTGATGCGGAAGTAGTGAGTCTCCAGAACGGGATTGGAAATGAAGAAATAATCTCTGAATATACCGATAATGTGATTGGCGGAATGATTATTACCGGGTTTGAATGGGTAGCTGATAACGCGATTTTTGTTTCAGTCGACGGGGGAGAAACAGTCTTCGGCAGATTCCCGGGCGGACCGGATGAAAAAGCAGACATCCTTGCTACTCTCTTTACCAAAGCCGGAATGCGGGCAAGTTCGACAAATAGTATTAAAGGGACTATCTGGGCGAAGGCATTATACAGCAGTTCTTTAAACCCGCTTGGCGCGATAATGGAATGCCCATACGGAGACCTTCTGCAAACACCTGCTTGGAATATTATCACAAAAATAGTTCACGAAGCATTTGAGATTATCAATGCAGAGGGCATCATGATGCAGCAGAAGACGGCTGAGGAGTATCTGGAGTTCCTGAAAACCAAGAAGATCCCTCCAACGGCCACCCATCTCAGTTCGATGTATCAGGATATTGCCGCAGGACGTCTAACAGAAGTTGATTACATCAACGGGGCAATTGTAACGCTAGGAAAGAAACACGGCATTCCTACACCTGTGAACGAGATGATAGTAAATCTGACCCATTTCAAAGAGGGGTTAAAATGCCGGTAAAAAGATCTGCTATGATTCTTGCCGGTGGTGAGGGACGACGCGTAAACGGGCGTGAGAAGTATTTCTTTTCCTACAAGGGCTGTTCATTTATTTCCCGGCTTGTGATGACGTTTCAGGGACTTGTAGATGAGATTGTAATCGTTGCAAAAAACGAGAAGCAGACAGAGCATTTTATTGGCCTCCCAGAACTCGTCAGATGTACCTGGGACAAAAAACCGGGTCTCGGTCCGATAGGCGGGATTTCATCAGGCATAGATGAAGTCAAGGGTGAAACAGTATTTATCTCGGCGTGCGATATGCCGACCATCCATAAGCCGATTGTAAACTATCTCTTTGAGAATATCGGGGATTACGATGCAATCATTCCCGAATGGGAAAACACTGACCTTGAACCGCTCCATGCGGTATACAAAGTCTCAGCGGTCAGGAAATATATGACATCCCAGAAATCACTATCCCTTCGCGACATGGTCAACTCCCTGAATACCAAGCGGGTACCTCCAGAGATGTTTCGGACGATCGACCCCGAACTCGAGAGTTTCCGAAATGTGAACACTCTTGATGAGCTTCTCGCAATGGGACCTGAAGCATCGTTCCGCGAGAAACACCCGGAAAAATAAATCTGAAAAATACCTATTTTACACTCCCGTGGAAAATATCCCTGCACGGGCAAACAATAATCCACTTAAACTGCTACTAAAAAAATCTAATCTTAAAAAAGAATGAGTTTATAACTCTTCTTCTTCTTCAGACTCTTCTTCCTCTTCCTGTTTGAGTTCGACATTGGCGATATCAAACTGGCGGAAAGCGAGTTTCTTTGCTTTTATGATGTTTCTGCCTTCTTTTCCGATTGCAAGACCGCGGTCGGACTCGGCAACTTCGATGTAGGCAACTTCGGTATTTTCCTCTTCTTCCTCTTCAAAGGTGACGGTCATCACGTGAACAGGGAGGAAACAGTTTCTGATGAACTGAACTTTGTCCGGGTTGTATTCAACGACTTCGACCTTCTTACCGAAAGCGTCAGATGCCTTCTTAATGCTGGCACCTTTCTTTCCGATTGCGAGTCCCATCTCTCCAGGGTTGATAACAAAGAGAATGCGTCCGAATTTATCATCGACAACGCAGTCTCTTGCTCCAGCTCCGGTAAGATTCTCAAACTGCGCAATCATACGCATAGCGTCTTCGGAAATGGTAATTTCGCTCATTTTTATGCACTCTTTAGGGAGAGAATGTCAGATTCGCCTGCATTGATAATGGCAAGTACGCTGATCATGTGGTCACGACCGCACTCTTTACCAAGCTGACGTGAGCTCCCATTGAATTCATAGAGCGGAAGATTTTCTTTTGCTGCAATCATCTCACGGACTTTTGCCGGAGCATTCTTTGCAATGATAACGAGTTCGGCTTTGTTGTCGGCAATGACTTTCTCAACAGAGTTCTGGCCGAGTTTTACCTCGCCGGTTTTCATTGCTCTTCTTAAAGATAAGTTGAAATCCATTTTTGATTCACCTTTTTTGAGGTTTTCTGCACTCCGGACAAGACTCATGGGGGGTGAGTCCCAAACAGTATTCTCATCCTTCCCGCAGACCACCGGTCACCTGACGGGACCGGTAAGTTTCTTTGGAATATTCCTTTAAAACTCTGTATATGTGGGTGTTCCACAATAATGAATCTATCCTCAACAAGGGAGCAAAACGGCAGATTCTGAAACAGGGAATATTTTGGTAACAAAAAAAAGAAAAGATCCGATTTTACCTGTACGTTTTTGTAAGATACAGGACCTTGCAGCAATGTTCAGCAAGGGATGTGTAAAGGTATGCCTGATCTATATCACATCCTGCTGCAAATGTACCATGTCCGCGGGCGATAACGATATGTGCGGATTTCAGTCCCTCGGCAACAACATCCGCAAGATTTTGTGAGCCGCAGGGTCCTTCAACGACCTGAATCTCCGGAGCCAGAAGTTTTCCTTCACTGTCGATGGTGACTATGTCCGAATCCAAAACAAGAGATAGAGATACCGCATACGGCGGATGGGCGTGAACGATTGCCTGGTGATTCGAGGCATTGTAGACTGCCGTGTGCACTTTCCACTCACTAGATGCCCCAGGAGTGACTCTCCCGTTTAAGGGCATCAGGACATATTGTGCAGGATCTGCATCCAGATAGGATCCGGTTTTTGTGATGAAGTAACCGTCCTCTGCCCTCACACTCATGTTACCGAAGTTTCCACCAACGAGGTGTTCGGAAAACAGTCGTCTGCCGATTCGCGTGAAATCTTCAAGCATTATCAGAATCCCTGGGAGAGGAGCCGGACAAGAATGGCCTTCTGGGCATGCAGACGGTTTTCCGCCTGGTCCCAGACATCGCTCTGCATTGAATCCATGACCTCATCGGTAATTTCCTCGCCACGATGAGCTGGCAGACAATGTAATACAATTGCATCATTCGCCGCCTTTTTCAGGAGAGGCATATCTAGCTGGTAGCCGACAAAGTCTTTGAGTTTGGTCTCTTTTATGTCCTCTTCACCCATCGAAATCCAGGTATCTGTGTAGATTGCATGAGCATCCGTCACTGCCTTGGCCGGGTCATCATAGATGGTAACTTTTCCGCCGTGGTCTTTTGCATATTTCACTGCTTCCTGATCGGGTTCATACCCTTTCGGAGTACCGACAGCGATTTCCATGCCTGTCTGGACAGAGGCAAGAATAAGGGAATTACAGACATTATTTCCATCCCCAATCCACGCAATTTTCAATCCTTCGAGTTCGCCGAACTTCTCTTTGAGCGTGAGTGAATCTGCCATAATCTGACAGGGATGTTCCTTGTTGGAGAGTGCATTGATTACCGGGATAGAGGCATATTTTGCAAACTCGGTTATCGTTTCATGCTTGTAGGTCCGCATGATTGCCCCATGAACATAACGGGACATGACACGTGCCGTGTCGGCGACGGTTTCCCCGCGACCGAGTTGGGTATCTCTTGCATTCAGATAGAGAGCGTAACCGCCAAGGTCATACATACCCACATCAAATGACATCCGTGTTCTCGTCGATGCTTTTTCAAAGATCATCGCGAGGGTCTTGCCTGCAAGCAGGGGATGGGGAACACCCGCATACCGCTGACGCTTCAGCCTGGCTGCGAGGGTGAGTATATCTTCATATTCTTCAGCTGATAAATCAGTTATTGAGAGAAAATCTTTTTTCATGGTCTCAGTTCCTTCATATGGGCGATGCGTTTCGCAAAGAGTGCGTCAGTTCCAATATCGCTCCGGTATCTGACGTTTCCGGATACATTTTTGCACGCTGCTTCTGCATAGCGTTCGGCTTCCTTGAGAGAATCCCCGACCCCGACAAATGCCATTGCACGGGATGTCAGCGTTTTTAATACACCGTCTTCAAGGGCAATATTTGCATAGTAAAGAACGGTGTTCTCTGCGGGACCCGGGATAATGACATCGCCGCCGCGGGGTTTTTCCGGGTAACCCGTTGGGACAATATATTTGCAGACGGTAGCCTTGTTTTCAAAGGAGACGTCAGCGGACGAAAGCGTTCCTTTGATGATATGTTCTGCGATAGTGAGGAAGTCGGAATTCAGAATCGTTAAAACGTTCATTGCCTCCGGGTCCCCGAATCTTGCATTGAACTCAATGACTTTCGGACCGGTCTTTGTGTTCATGAACTGCCCATAGAGGATTCCTTTGTAGGGGGTTCCTTCTTGAGAGAGAGCATCCACCGTCGCCTGCATGATAGAGATTGCTTTGGCGTAGTCGTCATCGGTGACAAAGGGGAACTTATGATTTTCGAGTGAGTAGGAACCCATACCGCCAGTGTTCGGACCGACATCCCCATCAAAGGCACGTTTATGGTCTTGGACAAGCGGCATGGGAACAAGGGTTTTTCCATCAACGAACGCCATTAAGGTGAACTCTTCTCCAAGCAGGCGTTCTTCAAGGATGATGACCTGGTTTTTAAGGGTCATTGCATATTCTTCGGCACCTTCCCTGTTGACCTGTTCGCCCATAACTTTGACGCCTTTTCCTCCGGTAAGTCCGGTTGGTTTGATTGCCAGGTCTCCGGGATATGTATGGATGTATGCGACAGCTTCCTCCGGGGTATTACAGATATTATATGCCGGGCAACCGTCAATTTCGTGTTTGTTCATAAGTCTCCGGCAGAATCCTTTGTCCGTTTCGATTCTTGCAGCTGCCTGGACCGGCCCGACACAGCCGATTCCCTCTTTCATAAGGGCATCTACGAGTCCTGCTTCAAGCGGGGCTTCGGGTCCTACGATTGCGTATTGTATATTATGTTTTTTTGCAAAGGTTACAACTGCCGGAACGTCCGTTTCTGAATGAACGAAGGTCTCTCTGGCGATTTTAGCGATTCCCGGATTCCGTTTACCCATGACTGAGTAAAGTTCAACGTTTGCATTTTTGGTGAGTGCTAAGCAGATGGCGTGTTCCCTACCGCCACCACCGGCAACTAGAATTTTCATATCCTATTTATAGCGTGTTCACAGTCAAATAATGTTTCCAATAATGGCGGATTCATTCGTTAATCCGGTCGCCTGCCAAACAGAAAAAAAAGGATTTAAGATAAAAGTTCGCTTGCTCTGACCAACGGATGGAGCGTGACTCCCTCTGTTGCCAGAAGTTCTGCCGCTCCGCCTTCACGATCCACAACCGAGACAACAGAATCAATCAGAGCACCGGCTTTTTTGAGCTCTTCAACACCATATTTTGACGACCCGCCGGAGGTAGTCACATCTTCGATTAAGAGAACGTGTTTCCCCTCCACGCTTCCAATCACCATCTGACTTTTTCCATGGTCTTTTGCTGCTGCACGAATGATAGCACAGGGTTTCTTTGCCGCTAAAGATACGGCCACAGCTAACGGGACTCCTCCAACAGCAACTCCCGCGATACAATCAAAATCGTATTTCATAGCGACTTCGGCTGCAATCTCCGAAAGAAGTTCCGGTTGCATGATTGCCGTTTTCACATCAATGTAGTATCTACTTTTAGCACCGGATGCGAGGGTGAAATCCCCTAACTCCACTGCCTTATACCGAATCAGAAGCTCTAATATTCTGTTTACCATGGTACATCCTTCAACCCGAGTAAGTATCCGATTATATTTGTTCCTCTGTGTAATAGAGGTGATAGTATAAGTATAGCAGCAAAGGTCCCGATCAGGAACCAGACAGAGTCAAAGTTCGCTGCAAACCAGCCGATGTTACCTGTTACGAGCAACGCAAGCACCATCAGGACAAGAGACCCTACTACCATATCATACATATCTGCAATAGGCCACTTTGCCCCCCGCTCTTTCCCAAGCCGGCGTTTAAAGTAACTCTTTATCATATCACCGAGAAGAGCACCTGTAGACAGAGCACAGATGGTGATAATTGTATGTTTTGGCAAGAAGTCCCACTGGAAATAGTCAACAAGAAACATCTGGATGAGGCCGAAGATAATTCCCACAATAATACCTCCAATCAGACCGCGCCAGGTTTTCCCGTCACCTAGAATACGTCGCCCGTCTTTGGCACATTTACCGAAATCAACAGGAGTCCCTCCACCAATTAAAGCGGCTGCAGGATTGGGTATATAGGCAGGAATCATTATCCAGAATGCCCATAGGAACGCCATCCCGATTGGAATCAGAATATCCGTAATCAAAGTTTCACTCCCATTCTTTTATAGTTATACGTAGATTAGTATAATACTTCTATTCCAAGAGAGTTAACCATGACGCTAATAAAAAGAACAAAAAGCCTCTGTCCCGTCTGTGGTAAACTGCTTGACGCGGAAATCACTGAAGAAGACGGCGCAATATGGATGTGCAGGACTTGTCCTGAACATGGTTACGCAAGGACTCTTTACTGGTCAGATGCCGCAATGTACCGGCGTTTTGACATGTATGACCGTATCGGCAGGGGTGTCGAAAATCCTAATGTTGACACTGTCGGGGAATGCACAACCAAGTGCGGTCTTTGTGCAAACCATAAATCCGGCACTCTCCTTGCGAACATCGATGTAACAAACCGATGTAATCTCAAATGCGAGTTCTGTTTCGCAAATGCCCGTGCATGCGGGTATGTGTATGAACCAACCTTCGATGAAATCACTTCGATGCTGGTACTTCTCCGCGGTGAGAAACCAATTTCGTGTCCTGCAGTACAGTTCTCCGGCGGAGAGCCGACCATGCGTGACGACCTCGTGGATATCATCAAAAAAGCACGTGAACTTGGCTTCAATCAGGTTCAGATGGCATCCAACGGGGTAAAACTCGCACAGAATCCGGACCTTGCACGTGACCTGCGTGCCGCCGGGCTTTCAACGGTATACCTGCACTTTGACGGAGTTTCGAAGGAGACAAACCCTCTCCTCGAAAAAACCAGTCTGCCGGCAATTGAAAACTGCCGCAAAGTGGGTCTCGGCATAGTGCTCGTCCCGACAATCATCAACGGGAAAAACGATCATGAAATCGGGGGCATCATCAAGTTCGCGGCCAAAAACGTTGACATCGTCAGAGGGATTAATTTCCAGCCGGTTGCCTTCACGGGAGCTGCGAAAGAGGATGACGTAATCCGTGAACGGGTAACAATTCCCGATATTACCAGAAAAGTTGAAGAACAGACTGGTGGAAAACTCAGCTCTGCAGATTTCTACCCTATTCCATCTGTGATGGCAATCTGCGATCTTATCGAAGCATACACAGGAAAACCCCAGGTTATGTTCTGCGCACATCAACACTGCGGGGCTGCGACCTACGGGTTTGTGAATGAAGCAGGGGACATTGTTCCAATTACCAAATTCGTTGATGTGGACAAGTTCTTAGCCGAGGCAGAGATAATGGCAAATAAGTTTAAGGATAACGGTAAGACCAGAAAATATCTTGCCATGGCTGTTGGTCTCGGTAAAATGAACAAGACCATATCAAAGGAAGAGGTTGACGGTATCAAAATTGATCTGAAAAAACTTATCTATGATGCTCTGATAAAACACGATTACGACTCACTGGGTGAATTCCACAAAAACGCCCTATTTATCGGAACTATGCATTTTATGGATGCATTCAACTTCGATACCGACAGAGTTTCAAGATGCTGTATCCATTATGCAACCCCTGATGGAAAACTCATTCCATTCTGCACATATAATAGCGGCCCCACATACAGAGAAGAAATCTGGAAGAAGCACGCCAAGCCTCTTTTAGAATAAGGAGACGCATATGGGCTTCTGGAACCGTGACGGAAAAAACTTCCGGACACTCTTTTTTCGTGGGAAGAATTCAAAGGGATTTCCCGCAAAGGTGCTCTTCTTACAGCACTACAAGAAAAAGCTACTTTGTATTCTCCTGAAGATCTTGAGCAGATGCTTAATCGATATTCGAAGAAGCTAGAGAATGTACCCGCGGATTACGCGGATGCTCTGAAGCATTTTGCCCGAATCCAGATTGTTGACGGTTATCACCGGATGATGACTGATGAACTTGACGGAATTCATGCCTCCGTCCGTATTTCCTCATCATGGATATCATTTGTTGACGATGCAAAATCAGCTACAACCAAAGGAACTCCGGCAGACCGTCTCCGATCTCTCAAATATCTGATAGCCGCTTATACTATCTATATCTGCAATGAACCTGTACACCCTGAAGGCATGCCGTTTCCCGGAGGTTTTAAGGTAGAACAGTATGACGGAGTATATTATTGTCCGGTCAGAACCGTGTGGAATGACATCGATGAAGCACTCTGCAAATTCTGTCCCGCGATTCAAAGCAGGGATGTCGACCTTGATTTATCGAAAGAGGAACGGGATTTAGTGACGAAAAAAGAAAAACTTGCCAATTATTTTTATAATTTTAAAGGATAAGTTCCAGTTCAAAGGTTATGAAAAGTCAACCATATATATTTTAACCCGGTGACACCAATTAACTAGTGCAATGAACAGTGGCATATGCCCAAAATGTGGTTTACCAAAAGAACTCTGTATTTGTGAAGAAGTCGCAAAAGAACAGCAGCGTATTAGTGTTAAAGTAAGCAAGAGACGGTACGGTAAAGAAGTAACCGTTATAGACGGACTCGATCCGTATGAGATTGACCTGGAAGATTTATCCAAGTTTCTCAAAGGACGTCTTGCCTGCGGAGGCACCGTAAAGGAAAACTCGATTGAGCTCCAGGGGAATCACCGCGACAGAGTAAAAGCTCTGCTCACATCCCGTGGATACAGCCTCGATAATATCAATTAAATATTTTTCATTTTTTTCAGTGATTCTCTTCCAGAGAATACCTGTTTGTGTACTTCAGTTGCCTTCATTTTCGAAGTTAAACCCTTCTTTCGGGCAGGTCGGGGACACAACCGATACACCCCTGAACATGCTTTATCCTACTCAAAAAATAATTGAAAACAGTCCGTTGTAGTTACTCAAAAAAAGTTAGCTTTCAATAAATTCTTTTATCTTTTTATACATGAATTCATTTACTTTATCAATTACATCCTTCTTACCACGGAATGCTAAAAGTTCGCGTTCATCGTTTACCATGTTTGCATAGCTCAGAGGGCGGGTCACGCTCACAAGTTCAACATCAAATGTCTGAATGACGTCACGAATTACTGTTCGCGGAGTTCCCGGAGGGATAACTAAATCAAAGTCTTCGTCTGCCATATTACTTCCCTATCTTTTGGCGTTTTGCCATTATACAATGTCCGCCCCGGACACCACCTATTGGGCACTTCGGGTGACCAATACTGTTCATACACCGCCCCATAAGAGCAGCACCGCGTGCAAGTCCGTCATCTACGAAAACAAGGTGATCAACCGGGTCATCATAAATTCTGCGCTCCGTCACGCCATCAAGAATATACTGGGGTTTATTACCCGAAATGATTGCACGGCCGGTGAATCCAATTGAACTGTTCTTCGGGAGGAAATCTCTTTTGATACAGATATCGATCATTTTGAGTGCGACATTGGCACATATTCTGTCGATAACTTCACGGAGAACATCCTTATTTTCATTTTTACCGATTTCAGCACCAATTGCCTCAAGTTCGTCTGTTTTGTCACCGTTACGCCCGATATCAACACCGATCAGAACAATACCTGAATCTTCAGCAACGTCGGCACTTACGGGGACTTTGCCGAAGTGAGTCCGGTCACGGGGAACTTCGGTGACATCGATGATCTCCATGCAGCGGTCAACATAAGGTTTAGCCAATTTTATCGAGCGACTTGAAGATCCTTTGTATTTTTCGCCAAATAAATCAAGTGCAGTTCCTTTCTTTTTGTCAACAAGACCGGTCCCTCTGATGATAGCGTCCGGAATTGCGCCGGCAAGTCCACAGAAGTTCCCGATGGTCTTTGCAAAGGGACTCTCGGCTTTTTCGTCCACATCACTTGTGATACGTCCGTCGAGCGTGGTTCCAAAGTCCATAGAGATACAGGGATTTCTGAAGTCGACATTGGTCCATTTGGCACCTTCCTTTATCCCCGCCATCGCAAGTTCCCCTTCCATTTCATTCGCAACCATCTCTACACCCGTAGATCCGATAGGAGGAGTGACGCCCGCTATAGCTCCGGTAAAAACAAGTTTGTCAGCAAAGGAAAAGGGCCGGAGTTTTTTCGGGAGGCTGTTTAATCCCATTGGCGGCGTCATCTTCCTTGGCGGAACTCCTGCTTCAAGACAGCCGTTTGCGAGGGCCTTGACGAACTCCCCGACCTGATCTGGGGAATCCATTGCTGCGACGACCCCTGTACTTCTGACAACAAAATCCAAGTCATTTATGATGCTCAGATCCACTTCCTTATGGCATTGGATAAGTGTGTTTTTGACGAGTTCAGTGACGGATTCGCGAGTGAGTTCCGTTCCGTCAAGTGTTACTCCAAACACAACCTCACCTTCCTTAGGAGGTCTAACATCACGACTCATCAAAACGGTTTTGTTGATGACATACGAACGTCCCGTCTCAAGGTTCATGCCTGTTAAAATGCATTTAGTAGTGGTGTTTCCCATTTCAACCGACGCGACGATGAAATAGGGTTGTGCCTTGTATTCTGGTACCTGCATTCCGGCCCCGTGACCTGCCAGGGGCGGAGGAACGCTTTCGACCATCCAAGGTTTCTTTGCAGAAAACCGGTCAAAAAAACCTGCCGACATAATACAAAGAATCTGTATCCATGGAAGAAATAGATTTCGTTATTGATTTTCCAATTAAAAAAAAAAGATTATTCCATTTCGTCGAAGACAAGTTCATAAATCCAGTCTTCGAGCATTTTACAGTGTTCAACTGTGCATTCATCCATACAGGCAACACATGGGATGATAGTCTGACCGGCCATAAAAAGAGCAGGGTTAACTGCCTGCGAGGTGTGAACAACAGTGATGAGAAACGTCCGGGTGCCGTCTTTTTTAGTTTCCTCACGGGTAACGAGTCCTGCATCCTCAAGTTTTTTGATAATGCGTGAACAGGTACGGCTGTCTACATCAAGTTCTTTCCAGAGGTCGCTCTGAAGAACACCTTTCGGATGATCTTTAAGATAGGCAAATGTTTTTTCGTCTGCTTCGTTCAGTTCAACTTCTTTGGACATATTTAGTTCAATGGAGAGATGGTCAGGATGTTGTTTCCACGGATGACAACTGTGCCGATGTTTCTGCGACCATTTTTAGTAGTAATCTCAACGGTTTCTTCAAGGTGAAGATTGAGATACTCATCCATTGCGACAAGCCGCCCCTCGAATTTACATCCCTCGTCTTTTATTTCTACTGAAAT
>DATESH010000144.1:0-5999 GCA_035270965.1 Methanocorpusculum sp. | reverse complement strand
CCTTATATATATCATATAGGGACGACCATTTGTTACACGATTCCGCCTGAGATTCAAGGCGGCGGATATTCTATTTCTGTGGTCGGGTCTTTTTCGGATGGGTATTCTACGGAGTTATTTACAACGGTGACGCCGGTAATTAACCGGGTGAGTATACATATCCCGGATATTTTGTCTCTATAGCGGGTTTTAGCGGGGGTGGATGTAGATGGACCACCCATAATCTGAGGTGTGGATATAGATGGAAGACAGCGAAAATGCGAAAGGGTTGAGGTTGTTTTTGTGGGATTTCGCGTTTTGCCACGTACATCCAAAACCAACCGAATCTTTTATTTTTTGCGTTTTCGCTTGATTTTCGTGATTTTGTGGGGAGCTTAACTCCCTTAGCTGAGGCGGGATGCCCAATAGGGGTGGCCTCAGCCGAGCAAGTCGATAGACTTGCAAACAAGTTTTTCCCTTCCGAGTCGCTGTCTACAATGTACACCTGAGTAACAGATTATAAGTGGCCCATGTACACCCATACTCATCTCAGACTGAAAAACCGGCACTTAAAAAAAAGGTGTTGGGAATACTCCCTGATTATTTATATCTTCAGAATTTCGGTTTGGTCTCAACCACTTTTGCAAGAAGGTGGATTGCTGCCTCAAGATCTTTCAGATCGATGACCTCAACCGGAGAGTGGATATAACGTGCCGGGACCGAAACCGGAATACTCGGAATTCCCCCGCGTTCGAAATTGATAGCAGAAGCATCGGTATTTCCGCCGTCTCCCACTTCAATCTGATAGGCAAGCTCATTCTTCTTTGCTGCTTTGACAACCCAGTCAACAATCCGCGGGTCTGCCAGATGACCTCTGCCGCTCGCCGAAACCATGCCGATAACCGGTCCCTTGCCCATGAAAACCGGAGCCTTGCGCCGTTCAACCCCGGGAGAATCGCCCGGAATCGTAACATCTGTCGCTATAGCCACGTCAGGATTAATTGAGAATGAACTCGTCTTCGCACCCTTCAGACCGACCTCTTCCTGAACGGTAAACACTGCATAAACCGTATGGGTCGTCTTCATCTCTTTCAGGGCGCCGATCAGCATTGTACAGCCTGCACGGTTATCCATCGCTTTTCCGGTAACCTTCGTGCCTGCAAGATGGACATACTGGCGGTCCATCGTAACCTGCGTTCCGACAACGATACCAAGAGCTTCGACTTCCTCGGGAGACGCAGCACCCACATCGATAAACAGATCGGCAAGATCGATTGGTTTTTTCTTGTCCTCTTCTGTCATCACATGCGGCGGTTTATTACCGAGAACGCCGTAGACCGGACCTTTCTCTCCATGGAGGATAACTCTCTGGGTCACAAGAACCGGATTGAACCAGCCCCCGACCGCGACAAATCTGATGAAACCATGTTCATCCACGAACTGGACCATCAGACCGATCTCGTCCATATGGGCGGCGAGCATGATCTTAAAATCATCACCCTTTTTGACGGTAATCAGGTTCCCCATCTTATCCGTGGTAATCTCATCCACATAAGGAGCGACCTCATCGCGGATTATTTTCGCAATAGCAGACTCACGGCTTGAAATACCATGAGCATTTGAAAGTTTTTCAAGTAATGCACTGATTTCTGTAAGATTCATTATTCCACTACCATTCTGATTCTGTCAAGAGCGATTCTGATATTTTCCTGCGAAGTTGCATAACTCATACGCGCGTATCCGACTCCGTTCGAGCCGAATGCGGCACCGGGAGTGATAATTACGCCGCCTGAAACGATTTTCATGACCGTGTCGTAATCAAGCTTCGGGAAAGCATAGAACGCTCCATCGGGCATGCCGACAGAGATACCCATATCGCGGAGTCCGCTGATAATGAGATTCCTCCGCTTTTCATACTCCTTCTTCATCACGCCGACCGAAGACTGGTCCCCGGTATACGCTTCGAGAGCCGCATACTGGGCAATCGAAGTCGGGCATGCAAGCGAATACTGCTGGACTTTGACTGCCTGGTCGATTATCTCCTTTGAGGCAGCCATGAATCCGATACGCCACCCTGTCATTGCATAGGTTTTGCTCGCCGCGTTAATCGTGACAACATTATCGCCGAATAAAGCGGCACTGACGAACTTTGCATCGCCGTAACAGAACTTCTCATAGACCTCGTCTGAAAGAATCGTTACGCCGTAATCTGCCGCAGATTCAACAACCGCTTTGATTGTCTCCTTTGTCTCGACTGCGCCGGTCGGATTTGCCGGGCTGTTTAAGATCATGACCCTGGTCTTTTTGTCGGAGAAATGTTCCTTGAGTGCCTCGATATCAAGATGTAAATCAGGGAGAAGAGACACCGGGTCCGGCGTACCACCGGCAAGGGTTGCGAGCGCGCCGTAAGAGACGAAACCCGGATTGCTGAACACAACTTTCTGCCCGTCTTCAATGAGAGACATAAGCGAGGCATGAAGTGCCCCCGATCCCCCTGCAGTGATGAGGACATTGGCCGGTTCGACTGAGAGTCCGTTTTCTTTTTTCAGTTTTTCTGCAACGGCGGCTCTGAGTTCGTCAATACCTGCATTGTTCGTGTATCCGGTCATACCATTGGCTATGGCTTTGACTGCGGCGTTTTTGATATTATCCGGGGTATCGAAGTCCGGCTGACCCAGACCCATATTGATGGACCCGGGAGCTGCCGACTCGAACATCTTTCTGATGCCGGAGATATCGATGGACATTACGCGTTTGGCAAAGTCTGTCATATTATTCTATATTGGTGTGCCGGCGTTTAAGGTCGACCTCTTCGATCTTCTTCATATCCATCAGTGTCGAGATAGCGGCATCGCCGAATACGAGGGACGTGGTCTCAAATATAGTCCCAAGAGGGGCAAAAGACCGGTGTTCACCAAGCATCTGACGGATTTCATATTCATGGGCATCGCAGGTTACCGGGTCACGCTGGGTTTCTATTTTGATGACATAGTCGGCAAGTTTTCCCATCCGGGACTCCGGATTGGATGAAACGAGCGCAAATTCTGCACCGAGACCTTTTGCGGTTTCTGCAATATCAGCTATGGTTTTGGTATTTCCTGAGCCGGAAAAACCGATGATGAGGTCACCCGGACCGACAGCCGGGGTAATTGTTTCTCCCACGACGTATGCGGTAAAACCTGTGTGCATGAGGCGCATTGCAAAGGATTTGGCTACAAGACCTGATCTGCCGGCACCCATTACATAGATACGTTTGGCGGTGAGGATGGCCTGGAGAAATGCATCGACTTCCTCTGAGGAAATCTGCTGGGCGATAGAATCGATGCGCGACGCCATCAGGCTCATCATGTTCTGAACGGACACTCCGTAATTCATAATCGCCTAATTGTTTGCTTTGCAGATAGAAGAGGGTGTTGGAATGGGAGATTATTTTTTTCACGAAGGTCATCACTCTGAGAGCAGGATACCGGTTACCTGAAAAAAAAAGGAGATGGGAAGGTCCGGGATTAGTAATTGGTTTTTCGAATCTCGAAGTATGCTTTCGGGTGCTTGCAGACTGTGCATTCTTCGGGAGCCTTTACGCCGATATAGAGATGACCGCAGTTTGTACACTGCCATACCTGAACTTCCGGGCGGAGAAAGACTATTCCGTCTTTGATGTTTGCCAGGAGTTTTCTGTAGCGTTCCTCATGGGTCTTCTCAATCGCGGCAACACCGGCAAAGGTATCTGCAAGTTCATCAAATCCCTCTTCCTTTGCGGTGACGGCAAAACCTGCATACATCCCGGTCCATTCTTCATGTTCTCCGGCAGCTGCATCAAGCAGATTTGCAATGGTGTCCGGGACTTCTCCGCCATGGAGGAGTTTGAACCAGAGTTTTGCATGTTCTTTTTCGTTGGCTGCGGTCTCGTCAAAGATGTCGGCAATCTGATTATATCCCTCCTTTCTTGCCTGGGATGCATAATAGTTGTACTTATTTCTGGCTTTGGATTCCCCGGCGAAAGCGAACTCCAGGTTTGCTTCGGTTTTGGTGCCTTTTACCTTGCACATACTGATACTATGTCCTGAAAATGTTAAAATAGTTCCCTTCAGGGTATTTTGTAAAAAATATGCGGCGGTGAAATTTTATCTGTGTGATGAAGTATTCCGGAGTCCTTTGCCTGGAAAAACAGGCAGACAAAAAACAAATTAAGTAGGGAAATTACTTTCTCTGTTCATCCAGAAGTTTCCGGATTGCTGTGACTTCGGCAAGTAATGCCTGCATATCATTTACCGGCGCGGCAGGCTTGCCAAAGCATGTGCCCGTCGCTGCAGAACTTGGAGCAGTTCCCCGCACAAAATCCATAATCATTTTCCTGATCGTCTCAGGGTCCTCAATACCCTCGATTTGAAGCTCTGCAGCATTCTTTCCTGCGTTTCCGCCTGCCGTCTCGATTTTCAGATGGGAAATCCCGAAAATCCGCATGACCGGACCCTGGGCGATATCCACGTTCGTAATTCTGTTATACGGGACAATGCCGGTTTTTCTGAACCAGACGCCGCGTTTCCAGGTCATTTCTGTCTCATTCAGATGGTAGACCACTGATTTATAATACATACGTGCCCAGACCAGAACAAAAATCACGAGCACGGCTAAAATACCAAGAGAGATTTTACTGATGAGACTGAAAAACGAAGTATCATCCACTGCTGCGAAAAATGACCAGCCAATACAGCATGCCCAGATAAAAATAACCGTTGCGACGGTAATTATCGACAGATAGGTAGTGTAATTTACTGCCGGCTTAAAATCCTCGCCAAGTTTAACCATAGCCGATTCATTGACCGGCAGATAAAATAAGGCTTCTGAGAGACAAACATATATGTGTGACTGATATACGGGAACCTGACCCGGATTTTACTGAAGAAGAACACGCGGAGTTTGAAAAACTGGAGCGCGAAAACCCTTACAAAGAGGTCCCGGACGAAATAATACGCATCCCCGTGAAGGAAAAAGAGGCTGCCGATACAAAGAACGACCTTCTCTATCTGCTCATTTTCATAATTCTGATGGCAGTTTTTCTGGGAATCATTTTCATCACCCGAACAGGGTAACCGGACCTGAAAACAGAAACCATTCGTAACGCTTAAATGAATACACGCTGATTTGTATAAAGAAAGCTGAGGGGGTCGTGGCCTAGTCCGGAATGGCGATGGGCTCCAGCGGTCTTAGCGTATGATGAACTATAGGGTCTACTGATTTAATGATGACCCGCTGGAGCACTGATCTATCACTGCTCCATGACATGTTCGCTTGTCGGAGAGACCCGTCGATCGTGAGTTCAAATCTCACCGACCCCACGTTTTCGAAACAATTTTCCCTGTTCTTAACATAAAATAGCGTATGCGATTTTCTTCCCTGTTTATTACGGGTGTTATTTTAGTGTGCATGGTTCTCTCCGCAGGGTGCGTGAGCGAAGAATCGTCCATGGATGCTGCCTTGTCCGATGCATTGGTTATGACCATGAGCGGGCTGGACGAGAATGCGATGTATGTTACCTGCGCCGCAAACGAAATCGCGGGCGGCAAAACGGATGCGGATTCCTCCCGGCAGGTTCTGGCAAATCTCTATCAGAACTCGACACTTGCCCAGACAATAATGTATGTCGATGAGAGCATGACTGCAGTCTCTGTATATCCCAACATCATCTCCTCTTCGGTTGGAACTGATCAGTCTGCATATGGGACAGATGAGGCATATTATGCCGGGAAAGATGTTGTTTTAACCAAATATATCCATCTGGATGACGGCACGAATGCATCGGTCCTTTCAGCTCCGGTGTATATTGACGGGGTATGGAGCGGGTATGTTTCAATGTCGTTTGACAGTTCCCGGCTGTTTGGAGATATAGAGAAGTATCTGACAGACGTTTACGGATATCACCTCTTCGTGATTCAGACGGATGGTATTCAGGTTTATGATTATGATCTGAGTGAAAGAGGGATGAATATAGATTCCCTTCCGGAATACGAAGAAGAAAC
>DATESH010000143.1:0-9677 GCA_035270965.1 Methanocorpusculum sp. | reverse complement strand
AACCTCCTGGAGCACAATCGGATCGATACTTCGTGCGAAATTAATCTGCACCGGTCCTCTCACCTGCCCGCAGTTCACCTTCGTCGTCATACCCGCACCAAACGTCCGGATATCATAGAAATTCTCACACATAAACCCGGTAATCTTCCGTGCCTCCGCCGCAGCCTTCGGCAGCTTCTTCTCATCGGGTTTCATGTTGTATTTCTTATAGGCAAGTTCATGCTGGGCATTCAGCACCGCCCCGTCACGGACGTAAATCTGGAAACCCGGCTCATCCTCCTTCATAAGAGCGACATAATTCCGGATCTTGCGCTTGATACACACATCGGTCACAATCCCGAAACTCGTCTCCGGATCGATCCTGGGCATATTTCCGGCATCCGGATCCCCATTCGGATTACCGTTTTCAACATCGAACAGCATTACGAAATCATATCGGTTTTCGATCGCCATTCTCACGCCGCCAGCTTTTCTTTATCTTCTTTCTTCGTGTAGATATACTCGCGCTGATGATAATACCCCAGAACAAACTTACCCTGGTTTTCCAGATTCAGAGCCGCCGGAAACTCCTTTATTCCCGACAAAACAGCCTCGATCTGATTATCAAAATACTTACCTGCGGTTTTTGCAATCAGATGCTGGGCAACATCAAGCAGTTTTGGAAACACCAGTTTCGGATTAGCCGATGCCGATGCAAAATACCGTGCCCGGATAGTCGCCTTACCATTCACATTCTGCTGTAATGCTTCAATTACAGCAAACAGCCTTCCAAGGGAATAAGCCGTATCGATTGAATCCTGATTTAAACTCACACACACCACCTTCATTTTTTCCGTCAGATTCCGTTTCTGATAATACCGCAGGAGATATGCTTTCAGATATCCTGCACGAATAAAATCAATACCGAACTCGTCCCCCGATTCTGCGCGGATTCTCATCAGCACAGCGGCGCACACGGACGAAGGATACGGATCACCTGACACTATTGCTCCAAAGAGAGCCGTTTCATAAGACGACGGGACCATCTCCCACCATTTTTTATTCGACTTAACGGTAATACATCTGAGAATGTCCCCCATCGACACCACTCGCGGAGAGATTTTCCCGGATTGTATCACCTGCATATTTTCAGCATGCTCACCCATATTCCGGATGAAGTTTTCAAGCGTATCCTCATACCAGAATCGAACTGAGATTCTGGCGGCATTCGGGGCAAGACCAAGAATGCAGGTCTTAACCTGAAAATAAGGATCGCCCGCCGCATTGCCGGAGCGGACTTTTTTCATAATCTCATCTATCTCCTGCCGGGAAAAACCGCCCGGGGAATCGGCGTCCGGGGGTATCTCCGAACCGAGAAGAGCGGAAATCAGCGAAGAGTCCCTGTTCTCCCCGGATCTTTCCGTCCAGAATACGACCGTCGTATCCCCGATCCGGATTCTGCTTTTTGCATCGGACAACAGATGATTCAGGGCCGTAGTGTACATAAACATCGCTTTTTTGGAGACAGGAGCATTATAGCCCTGTGATTTTCCATACGATTCCGCAGAGCCAAGATTAAAACTGACGAGCGCACTTCCGGTCTTGTTTGCATCAGCCACGCCTTTCAGCGGTGTGTGGACCTGGGCAATAGGCTGGTTGAATTTCCCGGTTATCAGACATTGTCCCCGGAGTTCCGGAGATAAGGCAGAGTCACAGAAATCTTCCCAGACCTTGTACGCGGCAGCCCGGTCGTGAATACAGTTCTTAGCATTCCGGAGACGGAATACGATAGAGCCGCCCCGATACACCAGATCATCATCCGGAATATCTATCGGGACGCCGGCAGCCCGGTTTTTCAGAAAGGCAAGTACTGCGCAGAGTCCGGCATCATCTGAAGAACCGATGATTTTCCGATGGAAAGCCAGGGAACTCAGCACCCGTTCAGGCGTGGGAATGTTTTTCTTCGCGGCATTGTCATATCCCTTTCCAAGCAGGTATTTCGCATTGTCGCAAAGGAAATACGGCGGAGGAACCGGCCCTGTTCTGCCTTTCTGCTCGGGGACGGTCAGCAATGTACGTTTTTTCCCATTGCCTGTCCGGGCAATTCCGATAAACTCCCCGGTCGGTGAAATGGTGATCACATACGAACATGCAATCGTGGAATAATCCGGCAGAGCCACACCAGACTCGGGATTTTTCGCGAGATTTTCATATAATCCGCACAGGGACATGAGAATCACACATTCACCTCATCATGCAGGTATGCAGGAATCGTGATGATCCCGTCGTGCATCTCGGCATGGAAAAATGCCGGCGTCATGTTATCGCTGAAGTCTATGTCATAGAGCATCCACCCAAGATCGCGGTCTTCGGCGATGGGTTTTCTGAGGAACCGGTTTTCCGCCAGTTCGAAGGATACCGGAAATTCCCGGCAGCCGAAGTACGGCTGGTAATAACACTGGCCGGTCCGTGCACGTCTGAGAAAAATATTATAGTGTTTTTCCTTCGTGTCATCTTTGCCGGCTTTTTTTGTCAGTTCGAAGTGAGCTTTGACGATATACTCCACATTTTTCAGCATCATCGTTGCACGCTGCTGACGATCTTTTTTGGTGTCCTGATAGAAGGGTTGTGCCGTTCCGGTCTCGGAGACTTTTTTCATCACGGACCCGGCTCCTTTGATAATCGAAGACACTTCGTTTCGTCTGATGTTGGAGAAGGCAATCGGACGCATTACCCGGATTTCATCGATGACCCAGCGTATGGCAGGTTTCCAATGGATAGCTTCAAGGATCCCCCGTGCCGCGGATGGGGTCATCACATCGTAACTTACCCTTTCGACCTTCATCTCAGGCCGGGTAAAACAGGCGTAATCTCCCCATAATCGAATAGTAATGCCGTAAATAAAACTCACTCCACATATAATTTCCGGTATTGACCGGCCATTCATCATTTGAATAATTCAGGATGCGAGCATAAATAATCTCCTGTAAAATCAAGTTTACAGAAATTCTGCCGGTTCAGGAAGGTTTATATGTGTGAATCATTTCTGTAAAATGGTATGTTAATTTAACATAATTTATAAAAATAGCATAATATTATTGGGGAAACCGCTTCGCGCGGTTAATTATGATTAATCATGAACAATTCCCGGTGTTCATACAGTATGGACAACTCCAAAACAAAAATGCTGATAAAAAAAGAATTACATTTTCATCAAGACAGGGTCTTTCGCGCAGATTGCATTCACAAAAAAAACAGAACCGGTCCGGTGCCGGTGTTTATTGACCGAGCATCTCTGTTAATTCCGCCACGAAAGCATTCATCTGCAGATACTCGACCTGCCCCCCGATAATGGAGATGTCGGCCTTTGCAAAAAGCAAAGCAAGCTCCGGCGTGATACTTCCGCGAAGACACTCGCGAAGCGACAAAAGGACCTCCGCGGCACTCATCCCGTATTCGATCTGGAGATTCTCCACGATCTTCTGAGCCGCGGTAAAATCCCCTTTCCCTGCCGCAATAATAGCGGCATTGGAAAGCCTGCCCGTCTCTGTCGACATAAGCGACGACAGATCCGTTTCATTATGCAGAGCCATAAGCTCGAGCCACACGAGAGCCTTCCTGAGGTCTCCTGCAGACCCCAGAATCAGTAGATCAAGGTTCTCATCAGACACCGCATCCCGACAGCCCTCAGCCTCAAGAATGCCCTTCAGATACGGCCGCATAATCTGCTCGTCAATCGGCAGGAAATACAGAGGAACGCACCTCGACCGGATAGGGTCGATGATCGAGGCAAGCGAGTTCGTCACAAAAATAAACCGGCAGGTCTTACTGTATCGTTCCATGATCCGGCGGAGAGCTGCCTGGGCATCCTTCGTCAGATCGCCCGCTCCGTCGAAGATCACCAGACGGAACGGAGCCGAGAGAGGTTTCAGCGAGGCATGCCATTTCACGATATACTTGAAGTTTGCAATAACCGATTTATTCTTCTGATACAGATGAGAAAACCGGTCGTTTTCCGCAAAATAGGTATGACCCTGGGAAAACATCGCACTTACAGGAAGCACGGTCGTGTTCTCATTCGCGGATTCCGTGAAAAATACTTTGGAAAAAGCCTCCAGAGCCGAAGACTTTCCGCATCCGCTCCTCCCGATGACCATGAGATGCGGCAGATTTCCCTGACGGGCATATGCCGCAAGCTGGCTGGTCTGGCTCGTCTGTCCGATAATCTCCCCGAACGATGCCGGGCGGTATTTTTCAATCCAGAGCATGAGACAAAAATTCCTGAATATCCTTCACTGCCTGCCTGACGAAATATTTTCCATCAATCTTTGGCATGGTGACTTTTTCGCCCGAGGCACGGATCAGATCGCACTCTTTTGCGATATTCGGGAGAGCACGGGTGACCTCGTCCACGATTGGAAGAGTGGCAGTCTTCGATGTCCGGTCGATCGGGTTCAAATCGACTGTTATGACCAGCTTGCCCATCGAAACAAGGGCTTCACAGCGGTCCCCGTCCTCTAACGGGACAAGAACGACATCTGCCGACCCGATACCCTCAGGTCTGCAGAGACCGCGGTCGTGCGGGAGAGGAACACAGCGTTCCACCGGTCCCTTTGACACGACACAGCCCGCCTCTTCCAGCACCCCGGAAACGAGAATCAGCCGCTCTTCTGTTCTGTGGAACAGATTCACCTCGACCTCCGCCCCGGATGCCTTCTGGAGAAGAGCGATCTCTTTTGCCGCGAGAGCCGCCGTATTGCCGTTAATGGACAAAACCGGATGCTTCGCCGCAAGAAGAACCCGTGCCGCCAGCTTTTCTGCCGCCAGTGCGGACACGGATGTTTTTTCGCCGAAAAGATAATCGAACGCCTCGCCGCGTCCGTGGGAGGTCAGACCCTCCATGGAAACGACCCCGCTTTTTGCGTAGGCGACCAGCTGTTCTCTTGTTACTAATGATTGGTATCTGGGATGCGATTTCGGAATATCAGACATTTTTTTCCTCCAGAATAACGGGCCCGGTCTTACTCACATGCAAAGTGACCGGGGTCCCGAACAATTTCAAAACACTTTCTGCCCGCGGACCTGTGGCAAAAACACCGTTTCCAAGCATCGTCATGGATGCCGGGACACCGGAAGCTTTGCATGCGGCAAGAACGGGCAGAAGATCCGGCGGGATAAGCCCGCTCTTCTGTGCGAACGAGGCGGATTTTTCCATGAACTCGGCAAGCGTCGACGGCTCCCCTTCCGGAAACGCGGCGGTCACCTGCTGCATTTTCTCCTTCGAGGTGATCACATCATGCGTTGAAATACCGCCAAACGAAACCGCCTGTAGTTCATCGTCGGGAAACATCCGGGACACAACGCCCGAAATCCCCGGACGTGTCCGGACGACAAGCCCGCCGCCTAACGCTGCCGCCACATCGCCGAGACCTGTTCCGTGAGTGACCTCGCAGGCATGTGCCGCCGAGGCAATCTCATCAGGACCAAGACCCAGTTCGAAAACGGAGTTCGCCGCATAATATGTGGCTAAAAGCCCGGCAGCACTCATACCGAACCCGGCTCCCATCGGCATCCCGACCATGACCTTCACATCGGCGGTCACATCCAGATTAGAAAGGACCTCCTGAATCAGCCAGGGATCTGCTGTCCCGTCGCCGATGTTAATCGAGGTCTTTGAAGCGTCACGCATAACGACCCGGACACCTTTATCGATGACGATCCCTGCCCCGAGACTGCCGGTCGTCCGGACAGAATCCCCGTCGACCCTCTTAAAATATCCCGAGATATGACCCGGAGCAAATGTTATGCAATAACGTCCCATACTTTCTCTGCAATTTCGGCTTTCGTTCCATTTACTACTTGCTTTTGGTCTTTCTGTAAAAAGACATACTCTCCGGCTGACGCTCCCATCATCTCGGGTTTGTTTGCAAGAACAAGTATGACATCCGGCACCTCAAGAAGCCGGCGTCCTTCCTCTTGTGCATTTTCTCCCAGTTTGAAGCCGACGATTTTTATCCCTCTGCCCGACATCTGCGTAATCAGTTTCGGGAGAGGAGACAGCGTCACCTCTGTTTTTTCGCCGGACGGAATCTTTCCGGTCACGCGTTCCGGTGCAAAGTCAGAGATTGCCGCAGCAGAAATATAATAATCCGCTTTCGGGGCATGCCGAAGAACCGCTTCCCGCATATCTGCGGCCGACACGACCGGGACATTTTTCACCGGATTCACCACCCCGTGAAGAGGATTCATGACAAGCGTGACATCCGCCCCGAGCCGGAATGCCGCACGGGCGAGTTCCTTCGCCATCGTCCCAGACGACCGTGTCGTCAGAATACGGACATCATCCAGCTCCTCGCGGCATGCCCCGCCGGAAATCAGAACATGTCTGCCTGCAAGCTTCTTCGAAGAGACTGCCCGTTCTGCATACAGGCAGATATCCTCGATCGAAGCGATCTTTGCCTTCTCCTCCTCCATTCTTGGAGGGACGACATCGATACCCAGCTCTTTGAGCGTCTCCAGATTCTTTCTGACCAGCGGGTGACGATACATGGATTCATGCATCGCCGGAATGATGACGACCGGCATCCCGCGCCCGAGGGCAGTGGTTGCAAATGTAGTGATAATAGTGTCATCGATGCCGCAGGCAATCTTTGAAACGGTATTCGCGGTTGCAGGAGCGATTAAAAGAAGATCCGCCATGCCTTCTTCGCCGCAGTACAGAACATGCTCCACCATGCCGGTGATCTTCGTCAGAACAGGTTTTCCGCACGCATACGTCAGCGCATCCGGATGGATAATCCCGCACGCCGCCTGACTCATGATTCCTGTCACGTCCGCTCCGCGTCGCCGCAGTTCATGAACAAGTTTTATCGTTTCAACGGCGGCGATACTACCGCAAACGCCAAGAACTATTTTGGTATTGTTGAGTGTCTTCATAGCAGTTTCACATCCCAGACAAAGTGCCGGAGTCTTCCTGAATATTTCTTTACTTTATGTTCGCTGATAAGATACGTAAAACCTGCCCCTGTCAAAGTGTCGGAAATGTCTTTTTTCCGGTCGCCGATTCCGTGAACATGAAGCATTGTTCCGGGTTTTGCGTGCCTGAGTGCCTCTTCGAGAAAATCCGGAGCTTCAAAGTGCCCCATTAAAATACGGTCATAGACGCCGGAGAGCTTTTCGCGGCAGTCGCCAAGCTCCGGCGTTATATGCTCTGTTAAGTGATTATCCCCGATATTTTTTTTAAGATAGGCAAAAGACACCGGATTTATTTCCATTGCATGGACATCTCCTCCCGCGAGTGCCGCGGAAAGGGTAAAGTATCCAATGCCGGCAAACATGTCGGCAATCCGTTCGCCGGGCTGGACAAGAGAGCGGAGCCTGAGCTTTTCTCCGCGGTTTCCCTGGGAAAACATAACTTTCGCCGGGTCAAGCGTGTAAATAATACCGGCTTCACGAAAACTGACTTCATGAGGCTCACCAAAAAGAACGACCGTCTGCGGAATCCGCATCACGCCTTCATGGGTCAGTGCATGAAGAATGCAGGAAGGATGCTCCCATGCAATAAGAGAGGCAAGCTGCTCTTCTGTCGGAGCCGCCCCGTGAAGGAGGAGCGTATCGCCCATCCGCTGATATCCCGGACCGGAATAGGGGACCCGGTCAGGGATTTCCGTATCGAAAGGGAGACCCTCCTTTACCGGAACATAGGCAGTGTCCCCTTCACAGTAGACACGCCGGGCCGTATCGACCCAGGGTTCACTCAGCGTCTTCGAAAGTGATTGTTTCGAGATCTGTCTGGTCTTCATCTCTTCCTGCCAGAATCAGTATGTCCTGATCTCTCACAAACAAAAGCGAATCGCCTTCCTTTGCATCAAGCCAGGGACGCTCGGACATCTCTTCACTTGCACCGGTCTTCTCGTTGATTATGCCGAAGAGATCGGAATCACGATAGATGACGATGCCTTTTTCCGTTTCGCGGATGTTCCCGAGCAGTTTATCACTCTCGACTTCCCTGAAGGCACGCGACTGCCCATTCAGGAGATCGAAGACAAATAGCGTGTTTTTCGACTGGCGCATGATTTTGAAGTATTCATTTCCGTGTTTGATGATGTCGCCACGGGAAAATCTGGGGAGACGAAGTGAATAGGTGACACGGTAGAGCCGGACACCTCCCTTCTCCCCGATGAGTTTGGGGTGGGTGGTAAACGAACCTCCGAGAGCTCCGCAGATATCATTCGCGATAGCCGCGCCTATTGCCTGGGAACTGAAGATGATGTCAAGTCCGTCTTTGGTTTCATCGGTATCGGAAACGAAAGAGAGCCGGTCGCCTGCTTCCTGGACCTGGTCTTCGATCTGGTATGCGATTTCTCCTGCACGGCGCACTTCGAACGGGGTCGGTCTTCTGCCTTCGGCTCTGACCTGGATGACTCCTTCGTAATAACTGCCGGCAATCCTGCAGCACCGGTCGCACTGGACCCGTGCCCAGACGATTTTGACCTCGTTCGTCTGTTCAAGCAGCACGCCGTAGAGCGACCCGGTTACGTGGACCCTTGCAAGGGAACGATTGCTGCTTGTGTCCACGATGCTGATTTCAATCTGGGAATCCAGGACATCTTTGTGGAACTTTACAACGCTCGTAACGAGGCTTTGACCGAGTTCGTCTTTATCGACGGCGACGTCAGACCAGATGTTTGCCGTACGTACCGAACTGCAGGTAGGGCAGATGATGCATTCCACACGGTCGGCTATTTCAACCCAGACCGTGTCTTTCAGCCGGCATTTTCCGCAGAGATCGCCGTTTTCGGACGGAGCTCCGCATTTGGGACAGAATCCTTGAGTAATACGCATTAGGCACCATATATCTGGGCATGGGGAATGCCGTCAATCATTAAGCATGAATCTATAGTAATAAGTCCGGTTTTCAGGGCGATTTCACAGACGCGTCTGCCAATAATGTTCGCGCTTGAAACTTCGTGGAGGGCATCGAGGAATTCCTCTTCGGTGACTTCCTTGTCGCCGTAAAAAGATGGATCTATTTCTACATCACACAGCGGGCTTGTGAGTGTTCTTCCAAGCAGTTCGGAGTCGCATGCGGCAAGGATGCTTCCGTGGCCTGGTATATCGTGTATCTTGAGGTACATTGCTGTAAAGTAATTGGTGCTGAAGGGTAAATAAGCAGTCGGGAATTGGGGGGGGACACGACCAAGTCGATAGACTTGGTCGCAAGGCATTTGCCTTGGTCACAAATCAAAGTAATTTGGATGTTCCTTCGACAAGTCATGCATCCGCCAGCCCGCTCAATCGCAAATCAAAGATTTGATTGGTTAAGAGAACTTACGTTCTCCGCCTCCGCTGAGGGCGAGCCTGGCGGGGCGGCCCGCTCAATCGCAAGTTTCCTTCGAAAACTTGGTCGCAAATCAAAGATTTGCTTGGCTAAGAGAACTTACGTTCTCCGCCTCAGCTAAGGGCGAGCCTGGCGGCTCACCCCGCTACCAGAAACAAAAAAACCAATATCCCGCGGAATCAATAGATAGAGAAGTGTTGAAAATGTCGGATTATTTAGTGACGCTTGAGGCAGGGTGGACGGTAAAAAATATCGAAACCGTCCAGGACGCAATCGGGATCGCAGTGAGTGAAGCAGGAAAACGCCTGAACCCGTCTGCAAAATTTGTGGACGTGGATGTTTTGAACATGCCCTGTCC
>DATESH010000142.1:0-5805 GCA_035270965.1 Methanocorpusculum sp. | reverse complement strand
GCATCCTGCCAGTATTTTGCAAGGAGAAATGCTCCCTGACCGGTAATACCATTGATAAAAAGTACATGAGCGTTCGCGTTGACCTCTTTTATATTGAAAGCGAACACTTCACGTTCTGCCTGGGAAACGATGTCTCCTTTGGTTACGACGACTATGTCGGCGTATTTTAGCATCGGACCTATTTTTCGCGGTGTGTTAATACCTGAAAGATTGTCGATAACACACACTGAGAGTATCCCGTTTATATAAGGTGAACAACGGTTACATAATCCGGCACTTTCGGTGATGAGAACTGAGAATCCTTTTTTCCGTCCCCATTGAACGGCATCTTCAATGTTACTTACAAAGAAATGGTCCGGACAGATTTTTCCGGCGAATCCTGTCTGATTCGGGATACCCTGCTCTTCATAGCGGAGATGATCGAACGAGGTGAGCGAGTCGAATTTAACGACACCTACACTTTTTTCCGGCAGTTTCAGATTGGCTATGGTTTTCAGAATCACCGACGTCTTTCCAGAGGAAGGAGGTCCGGCGACAGTTATGAGTTTCATGGTGAGGCGGTCCTTAAAAAATATTATGACTCTTTCCCTCTTCGCCAATGAGGAAAGTAAACTACATTTAGTTAACAGAATCAGTAATATTTACTATATTTACTGATGTTTTAATGAATAAATCTATCTATTTTTCGGCAAAAGAATTCTTCTTTCTTATGCTGAAACAGGGGGTTGTATGATTCTATTATTTACAGGTGTACATCTATTGGAGCAGTTTCTGTATTCAATTTGAGGTAAAATGAAAAAAAGAGGTGCGTAATGTTAACTATGTTTAATAAACTTAAATTATATTTTAAGTAAATATTATATACTGATTAATCCAAACTATTCTCACCCATCTCTTGTGGTGGAGGTATCTATGATGAAAAAACGAGAACTCATTTTTGTTCTGGCTCTGATTTTTGTTGGTGCTGCTGTATTGTGCGGTAGTGTTTCAGCCGAAGAAACCAGAACGTTTGTTGATGATGTCGGTCGTGAGGTTACCTTGCCGGTAACGATCGATGCTGTATCGCCTTCCGGCCCTCTTGCACAGATTGTGCTCTATTCCTTTGATCCTGATTTGTTTGTGAGCATATCCAGCAAGTATGATGCTGCTCAGGAGAAATATATCGAACCACGTCTTCTCACCTTACCGGTGACAGGTCAGTTCTATGGAACGAAGTCGACCATGAACGCCGAAGAGATTATGGAGCTCAATAAAGATCTCAATATTGA
The DNA here is from genome assembly GCA_035270965.1 of Methanocorpusculum sp. Classification (GTDB taxonomy): domain Archaea; phylum Halobacteriota; class Methanomicrobia; order Methanomicrobiales; family Methanocorpusculaceae; genus Methanocorpusculum. The sequence continues at coordinate 4,537 of DATESH010000142.1, read as the reverse complement.
TCTCGTCCTCGATGTTGGTCAGGCAAAATCATCAATGGTAGAGGATCTCAATACAATTCAGTCAACGACCGGTGTTCCTTTTGCGTTTGTTACGCAGAACAAACTTGCTGATATTCCGCAGTCCTATCTGACACTGGGCAGTCTCCTGGGTAATGAGACACGCGGAAAGGAACTTTCCACGTATGTGTCGGATCTTCTTGCCGAGTTTAATACAGGTATGGCTAAAGTAGGTGATAATAAAGTGTCCATGATTTATGTCACCTCGGTTGAGGGCAACTCAGTCCATATGATTGGGTCAGGAAATAATTCATATCACGGTGAAGTAATCAACTATCTGGCAGATAATCTTGCAGGACCTGCAGTTACCGGTAGCGGACTGGGTGATGAGTACACGATGGAGGATATCCTGACTCTGAATCCGGATTACATCATTGTTGAGTATGATACGAATCATTCCTACTACAATGCAATCATGAATGACGCGGCATGGAAGACGCTTTCTGCTGTGAAGAATGGAAATGTATACGAGTCTCCATACGGACCATACAGCTGGATGGGCAATCCGCCTTCAGTTCATCGTCTTCTTTCACTGATGTGGCTTGGTAATGTATTCTACCCTGATGTATTCGATTACAATGTCGAGGATAAGGTCAGGGAGTATTATTCGCTCTTCTACAAGTATGATCTGACCGATACCGAACTAAACGAACTGATGATTTACGCAAAAGCTGATACAACTGCAAATGCTTCAACAAGCCCTGTTCCTATTGCAGGAATTTTTGCCGGTCTTTGTGCAGCTTCTGTATTTGCTGTTCTCAGACGGAAGTAACTGTTGAAAAAACGAACCGGCATTTTCCGGTTCCCTTTTTTGAAAAAATATGTTTACTTTTTCTGTACCGGTTGAATTTCTGTAAGCCGGTTATCCTGCCCAGCTTGGAAAACTCACCGATTCGAAACAATTTCTCTCCAATTTTATGTCTTTAATCAGGAGGTATAATCAGTTTGTACACTCCGGCAGCTGGAGAGTCTGTACATCTTTTATAGTGTTTTGCAGAATAAACCGGACTCACGCGTATCCGGCAGGGTGTTCGTTATCATTTTTCCGGCTATCTTTGTCTGAGTAGAATTTTTCATAGAATGCGGTGAAGTTCTTTTCACATTTTGTAATGAGTGCTTCGTCTATATTTTCCTTCGGGATATTATTTGCAAGTTCTGCTGCGAGGATTTCTACCAGCTGGAATGCGGAATCAGGCGTCATTCTGACTTTTGTTTCAGTTCCATCATAGAGCATCATGTTCATCTCAATGTTCCAGATGGGAGTGTCACCTTCGCGCCTGTAGGTGTTGACATCCACTGTGTGCCAGTCTTCGTCCATTGTGCCGATAGACAGGGTGTATGCTATCTGGATGCGGCTCCCATAAAGCGAGGTTAAGTGCTGGAGTATCCAGACGGCTGCTTTCTGTTTCTCGTCTTTGATGGAGAAGAGGAGGTTTTCGAAAAATCCGGCTGAATTCACATGACAGGCGGTCATGAGGACCATGGTGGCACTCACTCCGAGAAGCATGGACATGGCATTGATGGTTTTCGGGAATGTTTTCCTGTCAATCGGGTCAACGAGATGATACTCGAAGACTTCCCTGATAGGATCAATGATATCCGGGTTGTTTTCAAAGATTTCCGCGAGTGCTCCGAGGTCTTTTAAGAACTCTTCAGGAACCGGTTTATGAATCTGGTCTATCTGGTCTGTCTGTTCTTCAGGTTTGGCGATTGGTTCCTCTTCTTTGGGTTTGACGATCTGTTTTTTTACCGGTTTTGGCTCGACCGTTTTTTCCGGTAATTGTTCGGCAGAGGTATCAGGTTTTGATTTCCGTGTGCGTTTTTTGGGTGCCGGAGAGGGGATATCGCTCATACTAAAGGGTACATCTTTTGTAGTTGAAAAGATGTTCGCTTGAGACCATTATTTCAGAAGGAAAGCTTGAAAAAAGTTTGATTGTACCCGAGAGGATGGGTACAATCGTAATCCAGCAGACACCGTTCAGATGTATGGACTACGCAGGGGTTTGAGCGCTGGATGATCCTTGTGGGATCTGTGCTCAATGTAAGCCTGGTTCTTTGTGATCTTCTCAGTTGCGAGTTTCTCGACGAGTTCAAGACCTGGCTTGACTCCATCCATAGACTCTGCAATGATCCAGCCTGCTTCGACTGCCTTGTTAAAGATAGCTTCACCGGCTGCTGAACGAACGAAGACGGTAGACCATCCATCCGGAGTTCCGACGGAACCGGTGGAGATATCTGCCATGTTTGCAACGTAGTCAAGACATACGTGGCAGCCTGGCTGCTCGTATTTGTGGGTGACCTTCAGGGGGATCTGTGAGTTTACACCGCGTTCGGTGTAGACAGAGAATTTGCCCTTTCCGATGTCCATCTTGGTGACATTGTCAATCTTGGTTGCACAGTGGTCTTCAACCATCTGGAAGAGTCCCTGGTAGGGGAAGTTTTCCATACAGAAGATACCAATTGCGAGTGCAATTTTGTCGGGGACGTCACGGAGACCGATTGGGTACAGCTGTCCCTTACGAACTGCCTGAATCTGACAGGGAGTTCCGACGATACCAATCTTGTCAAGACCATAGCTGCGGGTTGCCTCTTTGATCAGTGAAAGGTTCGGGGAGATTGTGTATTTCGTTCCACGCGCGTCGAGGAGTTCTTCGACTGTGGTGGCGATCATTGGTTCTGGCTTGTACGGCTCAGATCCTGGTCCTGCGACGATTGCTCCGTCAATAATGCCTGTCTCAAGTGCGTAGGCAAGCAATGATGTGACGATTCCTCCGTCCTGGGACTTTGCGAGTACTTCTTCAGAGCCTGATTTGGCTTTGTAGACTGCCTTGTATTGTCCGAGATATTCCATTTTTTTCTCCTCCAGGACCCTTAGGGTTTCATAACCTCTCCGATAAGGTTAGTGATTGCTTCATACTGTCCACAGACGTCGAAGCTGAAGAAGCTTCTCGGGCACTGTGCGTAGCATGCTCCACAATAGATACACAGGTCACGCTCGACCTGCGGTTTGCCGCACTGCATGGTGATTGCACGGACCGGGCAAGCTGCTGCACAGCTACCACATCCGCAGCAGAGACCCTGGTTGATGACTTCGGTCATCAGGTCGCAGCCGCATGATTCGGTTCCTGCTGCTGCAAGGTTCATGAGCGGCGTCAGGTATGCAGTTGCAAGTGCCTTCTGCTCGTCATTTCCTTTGAGTAACAGGTATGCCATAAGACAGACATTTCTGATCAGCTGTGGTGTCGGGGCACATCCTGGGATGTACACATCTACCTTGATCAGGTCTCCTATTGGCAGGAAACTCTCATGCTGGGGCTGGTTCTGCTGGCCGCCACGGCTGAAACGGGTAGTGTTTCCGTAGCATGCACAGCCTCCCATTGCCACAACAATCGTTGCGTTCTCACGGGTTTCTAAAATCTCTTCCATCGAGCACTCGTCGTTAATACAGACGGACCCCTCAACTAATGCGACATCCATTTTCGGGATTTTGCGCACATCAGCGAGAGTCAGGCAGTAGACGAGGTCAACGTATTTATCGAGGATTGTAAGCAATCCTTCGTAGTTATCTGCAAGGGACACGAGACATCCGGTACAACCGCTCATGTGTACATGTCCTACAGTAATCTTGTCAGCCACTGGCTTCTCCTCCTTTGGTTTAGTAATAATTGGCTTTTGTTCGACCTTTGTGTCAGCTGGTTTTACACCAGGCTTTGCGTCCTGTTTTCCCTCTCTGACAGTCTCATTACCGAACAGTAAGCTTTTGAGTTTATCTAGTAATCCCATTTTCAGCTCCTATTTCCTGTAAGATGACAGTTACAGTTTTGGGAACAGCTCTTTGAACTACCGGGCTTAATTCGAGGGCAAAGTCCTCTGAGTCCGGTGCAGGAATATACCCGGGCTGGCACCCGATAATAACAATATCCATTTTTCCCTTCAGTCTGCCGATTGGATCAAGCAGATTTCCGGAATGGGCATCCATGTAACGTTCTCCTCTGCCTTCAGGCAGAAGATCTGCGGGGATTTTTGTAACATCTCCGGGTTTTCCCCCGAAGTCCATACAGTCCACAATAATCAGTCTCTTCGTGACTTCCGGATCCAGCAAGGAAAAGATGAGGTGAGGGCCGCCAAGGCCGACATCCATTGCTTTTACATTGTCGGGAAGTTCGTAGTCTGCTAAAGCTCTGATTACTGCAGGACCAAATCCATCGTCGCCAAAAAGTTCGTTACCGACACCGGCGATTATTATTTCTGGGAACAGTCCTTCCATGGTATCTTCTTACTCAAGGAGCTTCTGTGCAACAAGCTTGTTGTCTTCATCCAGCACAATCATGTGGGTTGCGCAGGAAACACAGGGGTCGTATGCACGGACGATAACTTCTGCAAGTTCCCATGGTGAGCCGGTAAGTGCACGGCTGCAGACTGGGAAGTTCCAGGTGGTTGGGACAAGCATGGAGAACCATTCGACTTTGCCGTTCCTTAC
>DATESH010000141.1:0-2594 GCA_035270965.1 Methanocorpusculum sp. | reverse complement strand
AACAAGACACCCCGACATCCATAAATCCTCAGCCGTATTCACGACAACAGTGATTTCATTGTCACGCAGAATCTGTCTGAGACCACGGATGAGTTTTGGTGTTCCCGTTCCACCGGAAAAAACAGTAATCATTGTAATGGGGATTGGACGGGGAATGTTATGAAAATTATGTATTGGATGGAAGCTTCGCTTTCAGCGCAGAAACAAATTCCTCTGTTCCCCGGACGCCCGCAGGGACAATTGCTCCCTGCAGACTCTCAACATAGATATATACCGCCCCGTTCTCCACGACGATATCATGGATGGATGAATACGGAGATACCGCCCCTTTGTCCCCGATAGTGAAATGCATCCCGTCATCTTCAAGCGAGAGTGATGCAGGTTTTTCCCAGGGAATTGGTGATTTTCCTCCACGCAGACCTTTTTTCAGATTTTTCTCAATCAGCTTCCAGTAAAATTTCGGGTAAACCCGGTATGCCAGGAATGCAACAAGCATACCGGCAATTACTCCGACCAGGATATAGGTAAACCCGGTAAATGTCACGGCAATCAAAACAGGGAGGAAAAAGAAAACCACTGCCATATAGAGACGTGACTGGGCGAACTGTTTCCGCATAGCAGGTGAACGGATATAATGGGATTTATTGAATGCGATATAATCGTTCTCAGTTAACGTATACTGCAGATTCATCTACATTCAGTAGGTGTCAAAAATAAAATAACCTTCTCTAAAAAATTATTTTTTTACCGGAGTAATTTTCCGGCAGGAGCATGAACATTCTCCAGGAATATCGAGAGGGAACTTCCCTCCTGAACATCCCATGCATAAATCCTCTGCCGGGATGCCGATCGATTTCACAAGATCTTCTGTTGAAACAAACTCTAAAGTTGTTGCATGAATCTTCTGACGGATAGATTCAACATCACGACCGGTCGCGATAAGTTCCTCGCGGGTCGGAAGGTCCACCCCGAAATAGCACGGAGCGACAATCGGAGTTGAACCGATTCTCAGATGAACTTCCCTGGCACCGAAGTCCCGAACCATATCTACAATCCTGAGAGATGTCGTGCCTCTGACAATACTGTCGTCCACTAAGATGACCGACTTGCCAGTCACATGACGACGAACCGGATTCATTTTCATCCTGACTGCATTCTCACGAAGACTTTGCGCCGGCATAATGAATGTTCTGCCGACATATCTGTTTTTCAGCAGACCTTCTATGTAGGGAAGCCCTGATGCAGAAGCATAGCCGGTGGCAAAGGCAATACCGGAATCCGGAACCGGAGAAACCAGATCCGCTTTGGGCGGATTTTTCGCGAGACTTGCACCTATTTTTCTCCGGGCATCATATACAAGCACTCCGTCTATAACTGAATCAGGACGCGCAATATAAATGTATTCAAACGCACAATATGCCTTATGATCCGATACGAGAACCTGACGGTGGGAAACGCCGTCTCCGGTTATCGTTAGAAGTTCACCCGGGATAACATCCCCTTCAAAAGAAGCAGACAGGATATCCAGACCTACACTTTCAGAGACTGCGACATATCCCCGTTCTGTTTTTCCAAAACAAAGCGGTTTAGTGCCGAGCGGGTCACGGAACGCATAAAGGACACCGTCCAGAATTGCGACGCCCGCATACGCTCCCGAAAGCCGGATCATAGTATTCACAAATGCATCTTCAGCAGAATCATCAGCAATAAGTTCGTGGGCAATCATTGCTGCGATTAATTCCGCATTCGTAGTCGTCGAAAAAATGTGTCCCTTATTCTCATACTCGTTTCTGAGCATTTCGCGGTTAATCAAAGCCGCAGAAACGGTAATGGAAAGATGGTGATTTTTGAACGTAAAGTTCAGAGGCTGGATATTCTCAGACCGACCTCTGTGAGCCTTCTGTGTATACAAAACCTGACCTATACCCACATTACCGAGCAGACGGTGCAGTTCCTCTTCATTAAATACTTCAGAAAGTTGTCCGGGACCTTTATGTGTTGAAAAAGTCTTCCCGTCAAAAGTAGTTATGCCTGCAGCTTCCTGACCTCTGTGCTGAAGAGCATGCAGAGCATAATAAAGGGGGTAAGCGACACCTCGGGAATCGACGATGCCTGCAATACCGCTCATATTACATAACCTTTAATTATCTGCTGCTTTTTTCGTCCAGTTGTACCCACGGATTTTAGAGCTTTTGCCAAAACCGCATGATGAGCATACGCCATGCCGTGCATGGAAAGACTGCTTTCCACAGCGGCGGCAGATTATATGGGAATGCTTATTTTTCAGACCCATTGATGGAGTGCCTTTTGTCATTGTTAATTCACCTCAATTTTATTCTACGGATGGAGAGATATAGATTACATTGTCGCCACGCACAATCAGAGTGCCGCGCTCAACAATACCATTCTCTCCTTCTTCCTCAGCCTTGTCAAGAACCAGGTTCATGTGAACATCGTATCCCTGAAGAACTCCACGGATCTCCCGTCCACCTTTCAGTGAAATGATTACCGGCTGGCGGTTCAGGACCTGATCTAAAATTTCAAGTGGTCGCTTTGTCATTGGATTACCTCTCGTTTCGCTCAGGGAGACTGCC
>DATESH010000140.1:0-5582 GCA_035270965.1 Methanocorpusculum sp. | reverse complement strand
TCTAAAAACATTGAGACCGACTTTGAAACTATTGTTACCAAATATCCTGAAACGCTGAAATGTATCCCGATTTTGCTTGCAGTTCGTAAATCAGAAATCTATGCAAGAGATTGTGATGGAGAATGTTATTATTCCTTTGCCGGAAAAAAATCCACGCTTGAACAATACAAAACTTTCATGCGAAAAACCGGTCTATTTGAATTACTCTCTCACCACCTAATAGCAAATCTTGTGGACTACGTAACCGGTGTAGAAACAGGTCTCGACTCCAATGGACGAAAAAACAGAGGTGGTCACCTGATGGAAAATGTAGTTGAGTGTTTTATCCAGCAGACCGGAAAAGAGTATCACAAAGAGATGTATCTCAGTGACATTGAGAATAAATGGGGAATCAACCTCTCTGCTCTTTCAAACAATGGAAAATCTAAAAAACGCTTTGATTTTGTGGTAAAAACCGATACTATGATCTATGGAATTGAGACCAACTTCTATAGTGGAAAAGGCGGAGGTTCCAAACTGAATGAAACTGCCAGAAGTTACAAGATGCTCTCTCAGGAATCAGACACGTCGAGTGGTTTTACTTTTGTCTGGATTACTGATGGTACGGCATGGAACTCTGCCAGACGGAATTTGGAAGAGACGTTTGATGTAATGGAACATGTTTACAGTATTGACGATATGGAACATGGCATTTTGAATGAGGTTTTTCGATAACGCGGAGTAAAAAGATGAAATGGGAACCTGACAATTTTGAGCTTCAATACAATACGGTCTGGAGTTTTCCATCCAGAGGCAAGTGGGCTACCCATGACGCTAAGTATCGTGGAAACTGGTCTCCATACATTCCAAGAAATATTATTCTCCGGTATTCCAAAGAGGGAGATGTTGTACTGGATCAGTTTGTCGGAGGAGGGACAACTCTCGTTGAAACAAAACTGCTGAATCGAACAGGTATCGGCGTGGATATTAATCAATCTGCTATCGACATTACCAATGCCCATCTGAATTTTGAACATGAAAACTGCGGGGAGACCAATGTTCAGGTTGGAGATGCCCGCTCTCTGGATTTCCTTTCTGATGAATCGGTTGATTTGATTGCGACCCATCCTCCATATACGAATATTATTCATTACAGTGAGAATACACCTGGTGATTTATCACACATGAAGATTCCTGAGTTTCTGGAGGAAATGAAAAAAGTAGCTTCTGAATGTAACAGGGTTTTGAAGAAAGGTAAGTTTTGTGCGGTTTTGATGGGGGACACCCGGAAGAATGGGTGTGTTATCCCGCTTTCGTTTCAGGTAATGCAGGTTTTTCAGGAGTCCGGGCTTCACCTGAAGGAGATTATCATCAAAGAACAGCACAACTGCCAGGCAACAGGATTCTGGAAAACAAATAGTGTGAAGTATAATTTTCTGCTTTTGGCGCACGAGCATCTGTTTGTGTTTAGAAAATGAGTAGAATCAGGTTTATTTTATAAGAACATCCTGTTTGTTCGGGTGAGATCTCCTGCTTATTCATCTGAGATCTACCCAAAACCCCTTTTTCATGTCTGTCAATAGATTTTGCGTTTATCAGATCAGGAAAAGCTGAATCAATCTTAGGAAATAACGCAGCACACACTCCTTATGCTTAATTCCCGGCAGATCCCCTTTTTTTGGAAAAAACTTAGCAAAACCCCCGCAAAACCCGGGCTGCACATCTCTCTTCATACCTCCGCTCCCCCCCCCTCACCTGACCGAGACCTTTATCCCATCTGGCGTTCAAAAGAATCAAAATGCCAGAATATATCGTGGAAGTCAGAGAATACCTCTCCCGCATAATCCGGGTAGATGCCGCAGATTCCGTCGAAGCAGAAAGAAAAGTCCGCTCACTTTACCGAAATGAAGATATAGTCCTTGATTCCGAAGACCATATCGGCACAGAAATAGAAACACTCTGACAAACGTTTTTTCCCGTAAAAAATACGATGGGCCAAACTCCTTCGGCATCCTCACGTATTGATAACAGACGTAGAACTCGAAACCGGCTCTGCATTACTCCCCGCGAGAGAAACCGTAAACCTCGTCGTCTCACCCCGCGGCACTTTAAGATGAACCGTCGCCCAGCCCGTCATATCTTCATCATAATCATCAAGACTCACAGACTCCTGGTCCCACACCATATCATCACCCTCATTCGGGGCATCAGCCGAAACATACAACACAAGACCCTGTGCCGTCCCCGGCCCGTTATTCACCATATCACAATCAACCAGATAATACACATACGACGCATCATAAGACTCCCTGGTCACAGTAAATGTAAGACCCATCTTCGGATACTGAATTAAAGGAATAACTACTGCATTCACACTCCTATAATCATCCGGCACCTCGCCAACCTCCCACCCGCTGGCAGTAGTTTCCAGATAATAATACCTGGACCCCCCATAAGAATAATACGTACCGGCAAGACTCTCATCACCTTTGACACCCACCGACATATGGCCCGGGAATTCCAGCAGAACAACCCCGTACCCCATCTCATGCAGCAAAGCAGCTGTCAGAATAGCAGAATCCTCACAATCACCCCCCCCGTCGACCAGAGTTTCAACCGGATAACGCGGATATTCATCTGCCCCCGTACTCACCGAATCTGAAGTATACGGCAAAGACTGGACAAATGCAACCACATTCATAACAATCTCATTATCCGAATATCCAAAATCTGTCCCGCCCGTCTCAAAAGAAGACACTATCTGCCGGATATACCTGTCATCATAATCAGACAAAGCATAATCAACATAATCCCTGTTCGTATGATCTCGTCCCTGGTAATAATCATACAGCTCAAAGGGAACATCCTGCGTATATGTCCATGAGCTGTCTTCATACTCCCATGAATAAGAGAGATGATAGGTATTCCCGGAGCTTGTAACCGGATTCTCCAACGTGGGAATCACTGTCGGAACTGCAGTTTTCGCCGGGGTCGATGCATAGGTCGGGTCTGCCGCCGGACCGCTGTATTCCTCCAGTTCTGCATAATATGATTTGAACTCACCATTACTGACCTGAACAATGGTTGTCCAGGTTTCATATCCGGATTTTTCGATGGTCAGACGATAACTCTCATCGGGAATCAATCCAATGGTAATAGGCGTCTCCCCCTTGTAAACTCCCCCGAGATAAACGGATGCACCGTCCGGATTGGATGCTGCCTGGATATAGGTACGGAAATCAGGGGTGTCTGTTCCGATAATATCTGATATACACCCTGCCGAACACACACAGCAGAGAGTAAGGAGTAATAATAATAGAACAGCAGGGGATTTTTTCATAGGGAGTGTTTCTCATCCCCGATGATATACTTAACGATGAATTTTATCTGATTCCCGGTGATAAATATCCCGGTTTTCATGTGATATGTGTGTGGTCCCTGTACCCCCGGGCAAAACCCGCACAAATACCGCCCGACCCCCCTCTTACCCGGCGCTTCACAAAAAAACACGGATCTCAATTTTCTGCGGGTGTCTGTTTTCATCCCCCTGTTCTTCGCGGGTCTTCGAAGACAATAGCGGGATTGTCACTCAGTGAGATGCGTGATGACCGGGCCCGGGAGATGAAAAAGTGATTTCCGGTTAAAATACCGGCGATTCTCTCTCCCGAATCCTCTCCCGAGTCATATTTCCGGTGAACAATCCTCTCATGTATCTTGTTAATTCATAGCATTGAAATTAGACGATAGACAGATAGTATCCCTATGAATATATTCCAGCGGCTGTCTGCAGTAAAATCTATTCTTCTGCCCAGCGAAGAAGAAAAAAAGAAGGAGATGGGGGATGATTTTGAAATATATGTCGAGAACCATTTTGATAAACGATATTTCCAAACTGAAGAATGGACAACAGATATCTACAATAAACGAAATGGATCATATGTCGAAGCAAATAAAAAACCCGACCTGGTTATCCGATACAAACCGACAGGAGAACGGTTTGCTGTGGAGTGTAAATACCGGTCTGATTTTTACCACTCGCAAAATATCAATCAGAACTGTGTGAAATGGTCATATCCTGAACAGATTGCGAGATATAATCAGTTCCAGGGCAAAGAGCATATTCCGGTATTTATCGTAATAGGTGTTGGAAATAACATTCGGAAAGGAGAAGAACCCGCATATATGTTCTGTTTACCCTTGAAAAGTGCAAAGTATCCTGAAATATCTCCGGTGCAATTACAGCAGTTTGAGAGAAAACCGGGAAGGAACTTTTATTGGAAAAACGGGGTGCTGGTATAAACATCTCATTTTCCCGGGCGGACCCCTCCCAATTCCCGCACATTTCCACCCGAAGCAAAGGAGATTCTACTCGAAACACATCCCGCCCCGGATAGCAGTCAGATTGCCGGCAGATATGGCATTTTCAAAAACACCCAAAATCCTGCAAAAAAATGCGGCAGAATACAGAACTCAAAACGTAACCGGTAATTCCCCGGATATACCCGGACCACGCAGATTATGCATGCTCTTTTCCCTCCAGCGTCCTGACCCACTCAATCCACTCCCCGAAATGCGGGCACTCCTTACACATCGTATCAAGCCCTATATCCAGCGCCACCGTTGCCCCATCTGTCGGCTTCTGATAACCCGGATAAATATGCTTAATCCGCTTTGACGGCGCAGTCTTCTCCCCCCCGTCAATCTCCTCCGGCAAAAACTGTTTACGAAGATTCACCAGTTCCCTCACCCCTTCCGGACTCATCCCGCACAATGCAAAAGCCGAAGGTTTTGAAAACAGCAGAGTCTCAAACTCATAAAGAAGAATATTCGGACGGAAATTATCCCTGTCGATATCTTTGGCGAATGCTTCCTCCATCCTTCGCACACTTTCTGTCGGGGTACAGGAATCCGGCAGAATACAGTCAGGAATCAGGGGAAACTTATAAAAATCATACATCGTCGTCACATACGAATCGGTATGCCTGCACAGAGTCATGACATCAGTCACAATCTTCTCATATGACGATCCCCCTCCCCTGCGGATACGTCCCCCCGGTCCGACCGATGTCTGCACAATAACGGGTCTTATATGAACCCCTTTCTGCCTAAATGGTTTCGCCATCAGCCTTTTTATAAAAACCTCCTCGGTATACCCTTCACAGGAAACGTAAAGAGTTACCATATTTACTGTGGTCTCCCGCCGAAAATGTTCTTTTCCCAAAGATCCCCTAATGAATAATCCTGTGCCACCCATTTCTGCAGACCCTCATCATCCTCTAACCTGCGGAAACAAGACGAATCATCCACCCAGTCAACAACAATAATATCCTGTGCTTCAAACTCGCTCAGCAGATAAGCGGACTGTGTCGAAACAATAATCTGCTTATCGATTGATGCGGATTTAATAAGAGCCGCCAGAAGAGAGATTGCATAAGGATGAAGACCTATCTCCGGCTCCTCGATAAGGAGGGTCTCCGGCATATTCTCTATCGGCTGAAGAAGAAGCGTTGCAAGGCAGATGAACCTGAGCGTCCCCTCAGACATATCCGCTGCTTTGAAAAGTTTCTGACCATCACCATGCGTTGAATGCCACTCAAGTTCAA
>DATESH010000139.1:0-4324 GCA_035270965.1 Methanocorpusculum sp. | reverse complement strand
TGACGCATTTTATCTGCAGACCGGGGTGAATCCTCCGGGTATCATGACAACAGATGCAAATGGTTCCTATATCAGGAAAAACGGGGAATACATCCCGGTAAAAGGTACATTCAAGGTTACCGACTGGGTCCGTAGTGAGCTCCCGAATGGGAATTACCAGACAACGCATACATGGTATCCGAATCGTGCGGAACTTTCCATAAACGGAGACGAAATCCCCGAGGAAAAGAAGCATTTTGTGATGGTTCCAATCGTAAAAACCGGTCAGGAGGGATTTTTTGCAGTCGGTGCCGAGTATTCTGAAGGAGCTGTGGTTATCGAGTCGCCCAATGGAAAAAGGATCGGGGTCGGATTCCTGGAATCGGTAAGTTATGCTGACGCCAGAAGAGAGAACCAGCGTCTGGCAGGTATTCCAGATACCGAGGAGATGCTCCAACTATTTGCCCCGCAGACCGTCTCGAAAGAAGTGCTGGCTGAAGCAATGACATATTTACAACAACCGGAAAATGTAGTAAAACTGCAGAAGGAGATCGCAAACTGTAAAGGATTATGAGGTCTCCCTGCATTGATGCAGAATATGTGTAGGATCGAAGGTAGGGTTAAACGTAACATAATCAGTTAAAATGATAAAACAGATGCAAATATCGTTTGGATATGAATCTGTAAGATAAAACTGAAATCCATATGTTCTTACAACATACTTCTCTATACTATGAACTAAAAATCTCCTACCCCCTACACCATCACCCCACACATACCCAACGGTCGTAGATCGGATCACGCTCATTCTCGACGATGTCAAGCGTTTTTCCGACACCTTCTGCCCACTCTTTGACCCAGTGTGCCTCATCTTCGGTTGCGACCGTGATAAGCGTCTTCCCGGTAATTCCTGCAAGCTCCTCAACGATTGGCTTCCAGATATCCTGCGTATAGACATACATCTGCCCGAACATTATGCCGACACCATATTCCGCATCGGGAAGATATGCCGAAGCGATTTTTGCATCGATACAGGCTGTACCTTCGGAACGGAGCCTCCCGGACACAAGCCCGAGCGATAAAAGCTCAGGATCATTGTCATACGCAATCGGGCAGGCACCCATCTCACGGAGAATCATGGAACCGATTCCTGACCCGGCACAGGCGTCCAGTGCGGTGCCTGAGATAGAGGAGCCCCACATCTCATGGATAAGGTCACGGACTTTTTCGACACGGTCGAAAGGCAGGTCATCTCCTGCAGGTGGAATCTCCTGACGGAGAATCTCCGCGAAATGTGCCCGGAATGCACCCTCGATATCATTCCGCGGCTCCTGATAAATCTCCCCGTCTGCCGCTTCAAAAAGTGCAAGCTCCTCGGAACTTGGACATCGGAAAAGCCAGGAGGTCGCACGCCATCCATCGGTGGTCTTCACCGCAAACAGAAGGGGATTCTCATCCTCATCGATCAGAATCTTCGCTCCATTCAAAACAGGTTCCGCCTCGCAGATTAAAACTGCGGGCTCGCCGTTATTTACCAGAGACGCATAATCAGGCTCGATAAATCTGAGACCGTCCACCTCCAGCATCGTTGATAGGTTTGTCATTTATTATCCTCAGAACGGCCGATTGTAAGCCCTTCGATGGCTTTGATAACCCCGCTCACTCTTGCATCCTCATGGAGCCAAACAGTTTTCCCGGCAACATCGCCGAGCACATCCGCCCCGCGTTCAACCCGGATATTCTGTCCAACCACATCCCCGTGGATAGCCGTTCTTGGTCCTATTTTAATCCGCTGGGTCGCCTGAATACTGCCGAAAAGCGTTGTATCATTCCTAATCTTCACTGACTTTGCCTTAATGTTTCCATGCAGACGGCAGTTTGCCCCGATTTCCATAGGAGTCGATACGAAGACATAGCTCAGATTCATTGTGGTTTTTGGCGGAAGTACCAGAGGAATCGAATTTGCCTCGGAAATAAGGGCATCCACCCGTTTTTTGGCCCCCTCCTCACCTTCCAGATTCAGCATTGTCATTACATAGAGCAGGAGATACAAAATTACCGGCATTGGATTTCTGATTGCAATATCCCCGAATGCCTTGAACTCCTTATCGATGGCGACATTATCTCCGATATCCAGATTCCCCCCCACATTCAGTTTTCCATGAATCTTCACGCCCTCACCGAGAAAGGCATCCCCATTACATAGAACAGTACCGTAAACTTCGCAGAAATTATCGATACGCAAATCTCCTTCTGCAACAATATCACCGTGCATCCTGGAAAGTTCACAGATTACGATATCATTCCCATAAAGACCATAACCGATATCACAGTGATCCCCCACTAAAATATCATGTTTTGTTTTGAGATTGTGTTCCTGCAACTCGGTTTTGTCCGGCAGGGAACAGGTTTTGAAAAGGTCAGAAGAGGAGATAACCATCGAAGCTGTGTCTTCATCGACTTTGGAAAGATTAAGAACTGATTTTTCCCCGGTATTTACCTCGGTAAAAAGCGGTTCAAGAGATTCGGATATTTTCTCCTGAATATGCTTCTCCTCTTCTTCCTCCAGGACTTTTTCTTCTTCCGGCGTAAGCTCAGGTAGTGTGAGGAATTTTTTCTCCTCCTCAGGCAATGATTCTGCGATAATTATCCGTTTATTATCCTCTGACATTCTCCACCATATATACTAGTATAATATCGTTAGGCTCCGTACTTATGGGTTTTGTCAATGAGGTCAAGGAGAATCGGCATTAAGCTGCCGCCCAATATCCGACACATACCCCCGGCAGCACAGGAAATTTCATCATATCTTATGACATTGTCAATCCGCGTCCCGTCACCATGAATGATGAGCGGGACCGGATCTGCACTGTGCTCTTTTAATGGACATGGGGTAGAATGGTCTCCGCAGACTGCAATCATCACATCTGGGAGGGAAAAAAATGGAAGAATTACTTTATCGATTTCCTCGAGGAACGCTTTTTTCTCGACTGCCTTTCCATCGTGTCCATATTCATCCGCATTTTTCACATTAAAAAGAACGAAATCCTTCTTCTTTAACTCGTTACAGACGATTTTCACCTGTTCATCGAGCGGTGTGGCTGGAAAGACAGGTATCCTTTCAAGACCGACTGAACTGCCGATTCCGGCAATTAATGCGGCCGATGCAACTACACTGCCGGAAAGGTCATGCTTCTCTTCGAAAGTTTCATAGATACCCATCTCACCCGCACCACGAATCAGAATAACATTGGCCGGCATTTCTCCGCCGGCTTTGCGTGCAAGGTTGACCGGATGATTTTTGAGGATAACGGTTGCCTGACGGACAAATTCATTACAGACCTCGGCGGTGTACTTTGCCGCCTCACTCTCATCCTCAGGCACGATGATTTCGGGTGTGACCCCGGTCTTCTTCGGGTCGTTAGTTGAAACTGCTGCACTAAGACCTTTTCCTTTGAGTGAAAGAGCTGCACGGTGACCGGTTCCCGGTTCAAACTCGATTTTTACCCCATATTTCGAGAGGTTGACACCTTTTCTGATGGCGGCTGAAATCTCAGTCGTGTCGGCGATACGCCCGGCACGCCGGTCGATTATAATTCCGTTGTCATCAATAGTGGCATAGTTTGCCCGAAAACCAATCATACCTGGTTCCATTTTGATGCCGCATCCGGCTGCCTCAAGCGGTCCTCTGCCCGTATAGTATTTTTGCGGAGGATAGCCAAGGAGGCTTAAATGGGATGTGTCGGAACCTGGACGGATTCCGGGAGCAATCGTATCCATGATGCCGCAGATACCCTCACGGGCGAGTCGGTCAAGGTTTGGCAGAGATGCTGCCTGGAGGGGTGTTTTATTTCCAAGAGATGCACATGGACGGTCACCCACACCATCGATAATAAAGAGAAGAATTTTAGATGCTGTCATTCCCTGATTTATTGGTCGGGCAAGCCTAAGTATTTTGGTTCATACAAACTCGTGTATCTTATGCAGAACCTCGGACGCATGACCTTTTACCTTTACTTTATCCCACACCGCAAGAATCTTCCCCGCAGCATCCACGACAAACGTGCTGCGAAGATACCCCATATACTCATGGCCATACCTTTTTCTGGTTACCCTGACCCCAAATGCATTGATAACCTTTTTCTCCGGATCAGAGAGTAGTGTAACTGATAACTCCTGTTTTTCGGTAAACTTCAGATGACTTGCCGCGGAATCAGAACTGATGCCGAAAACCTGTGCATCAAGACGGGCAAATTCAGGTATAAGCTTGGAAAATTCCTTGGCTTCGGTAGTACACCCGGAGGTATTGTCCTTTAGATAAAAATACAGAATCATCAGGTGCGAG
>DATESH010000138.1:0-7144 GCA_035270965.1 Methanocorpusculum sp. | reverse complement strand
GTAGACGCGGTACGGGAAGGACGCGTCATCTTTTCGAACATTAAGAAGTATGTCTCGTTTCTTTTCTCCTGTAACATGGTTGAGATCATCACGATATTTCTGAGTGTCAGTTTCCTCATGCCTATGCCGATTCTGCCGCTGCATATACTGTTCCTCAATCTTGTTATCGATATTGCTCCTGCTATAGCACTAGCGTATGAACCGGCAGAGGCAAACATCATGAAAGCACCTCCCCGGGGAGCACGAAGCGGTCTGATCAATACAAAATTTCTGGGCCGTATCCTCATCAGCGGCGCCGTACTTGGATTAAGTTCGTTTTTAATCTTCAATTTCTTCTTAAACCAGAACACATCGTTGAATTACGCGCAAACTGCGACTTTTACATTTATGGTCATTGCTCAGCTGCTCCATGTTTTGAATGTCAGGAAAGAGAACGGTTTTGGTCTGTCCACAATCATACAGGAAAACAAGATCCTTGTTGGAGCAGTTGGTTTATCTCTGGTCCTACAGCTCCTGGTGATCTATGTTCCGTTTTTACAGCAGACGGTCGGAACAACACCTCTGACGGCAGAGACCTGGGTCGTTATTCTGCTGGCAGCGGTCGTTACGACAAGTGTCGTGTATGCTATTAAAAAGGTGATGAGGAGAATCTATCCTTCGGCATGAGGAAGAATAACTGACCGGCGAAGTTTGGGGCGAAGAGAGTGACGGGATGCTGTTTGCCTCAGGCGATGAGGCATCACTCCTGATTCCGCTGAAGGATGTGCCGGACAGAACGAAGATCCAATGATCTCCAAAATAATTCTTTTTTTGAAAACATGCAGGAATATTTCAATACAGCATCAGAGAAACGGCGCGATATGTCGATTTAAAAAAATAGAGAATAAACGAAGATCACTTTCGCTTGTTCCTGGTTTTCATGCCTTTTATATCAGCTTTTTTCGGGAAATGCTCACTGAATCTCTTTGTGTCGGTCTTATCTGCAAATCGGATGGAGTTGTCATCATCATCTACAAAATCAAATGCCATTATTTTTTATATGGTATTTTTTGGAGATAAAATTATTCTCAACAGGGAGTAATACTTCGCATCCAATGAGATACTGCCTCACTACTCAGCAGCCTCAGCAGACTTGTCTGAATACCGGATAAACAACGCGAGAATCGGACACAGGACCGTTGGAACAATCAAAAGAAACATCGCGTCCGGTAAAGATCCCATAACATCAGCTGCCCACCCGATCAACGCCGCTCCGACCCCGCCAATCCCCATCGAAAGCCCAAGCGTCAGACCGGATGCAAACCCTACGCTGCCCGGCAGAAGATCCTGCGTCATCGTCACCGAAGTCACATAACAGAAACTGGCAAAGAATGCATACAGCATGATACCGGCGTACATCAGCCACCCTGTTGTCAAAAAAATCAGACAAAAGCACGGGACTGCAAAGATGAAACCCATCACAAGCACCCTCTTTCGCCCGAACCGGTCGGAAAGATACCCTCCTGCAATCTGCCCAACCACACCGGAGAAAAGCATGACCGTAATTATGATAGAGGTAGTCAGCGTATCTATACCGTTATACCATAAGAGGAGGAGCGTCGGCAGATACGTGACGACCCCGACATATGCCAAGGCCCGCAGAGCACAGACCGTCACGACCAGACCTGCCGGTATCCACCAGTATCTTCCCCGGACCTGCTTTTTTTCGACCTGAACTTTTTTTACCGGTTCGATATCTCCGGTCCGTCTGTCGTTTCGGTAGATCCATGCCGCTCCGATGAAACCCGGCAGCACCATCCAGACAACCGAGGGAAGACCGCCAAAAGTAATGAAAAGCCCGGCAATAAGCGGACCAATCGAATAACTGATGCTGCCGCTTGTCGTAAAAATCGAATTATATAATCCCTTCTTTGCAGGCGGACTCAGCTGATGGACGATCGCCATAGCAGAGGGATGGAATAGTGCATGACCCATCGCTGCTCCGGATACGAGCATAAGGAGAATCAGATAATTATTCGATAAAACTGAGAGAGACATCCCCACACTGCTGATCAGAACACATAACGGCACACTCGCCCGTTTACCGGTCCGGTCCCCATACAGCCCGATGAACGGCTGGGTAATCGATGAAGTCACGTTGAACACGGTGATAACAAGTCCCGCAAGAAAATACGAGAGTCCCAGATTGATAATGAGAAGAGGAAGAATCAGCGGAAGAATTGGCGTATACAAATCGATCAGGAAATGACCGCTTATTGCCCCAGTTATTTTAGAATTAGATACATGCCGCATTGAGTCGCCTGAAGATGACTATTGATAGTCACGCATTCTATATAACAACTTTATCAGAAAAATGCCCGATATTGAACTGGGGACACAAGATATTTGAATCAGGCAACCAGCAGCCCGACTCCAAGTATCCACCCGATGTACACCGCACCCGCAATCAGCGTCATCGGCAGCCCTATCTTAAAAAACTGCAGAAATGAAAATGTCTCGCCGCTTTTTTCCGCACGCTGGAGCACAATCACCGTAGAAGCCGCACCAAGAATTGTGAGAGATCCTGCCGCAGTGCATCCGGCGACCACTGTCATATAAAGCGAAACATCTGAACCGGCAAGGGCAGGCAGAATCAGTGCCACGAACGGCACATTCGAGATAAACTGCGAAACAATCACACTCACCCCGAACAAAGCAGGGACCGATGTCAGACCAGATTCGGGCAGTATGCCCTGAATAAAACCAGTATTCCAGACCGCCCCCATCAGCACAAACATTGATGCAAAGAACAGGAGCGTCGACCAGTTAACTCCCCGCAAAAGGTCAATCCGTCTGTTTGAGAAAAGCAGTAACGGAAGAACCGCAACAATCGCAATCATTACAAAGGGCAGTATGATGTCGAAAAATGAAAGCACAATCCGTGCCGCAACCAGCAGAAGAACCAGAACTAACGATATTTTGGAAAGTCCGGACAGAGCCGCATCAAAAATTACCGGCTTGTTCACCTGCATAACCGGCTCCTTTCTATCAGGAATCGTCAGCAGAAGAATCCGGTAGACAACAAAGAGGCAGATGAGTGATGGAACCACAAGATACAGGGCAAAACTCAGAAATGCGAGCGGCACGCCCCCTGACATTGCCACCAGAAGATTCTGAGGATTTCCGATAGGCGTCATGCAGCTCCCGAATGTAACAGCAAAACACAGGGCAAACAGCATCGTTTTGACCGGCATCTTATACCGTCCCGCACAATAGAGTGCCACAGGGGTTCCAATAATCGCCACCGTATCATTCATCAGAAACGCGGCAGCACATGCCATCAGAAGAATAAACCAGAATAATACAGCCTGCTTTGTCTTCGCCAGGGTAAGCCCCCTCATCGATATCTGGTGGAGAAGCCCGGACTTCTCCAGAGCTGCTCCAAGCACAAACATCCCGAGCAAAAAGATAATCACATCAAAATTAATCGAAAAAAATGCATCTGGGATAGATATCGCACCGAATATGAGCACTGCCAAAGCTCCGGCTGTCATAATCCCCCAAATCGGGAGCCGGAACCTTCCTATGCGCCTGATAACAATAAGACTGAAAACAACTGCAAGAATCCAGACTGCAATCAGGATCATGAATTCTTACAACTTCTGCAATACAATCTCTATTGATGAGATGTTGGAAAGACCGTCATCCGTCTCGATGGCATCAGTCGATGTGGAAATACTTTTTTTGGTAACGCCCGGGAGAAACTGGCGTGTTGCAACTTCCGCAGTATCAACCGCCCGGACAATAGCCTTCCCGCGTGCCTTGATAACGACTTCCGGCACCCCTGTATTGAACTGCGTCACTACGGCAAGGACATAGTTCATGAGAGGTTTTGTGCCGATAAGTACTGTGTTGTCATCCATTTGTTTAGTATATTAGGTATTCTCAGATATATTTCATCGTATGCAAAAGTTCTGCGTTTAAAACAGAAGCTCCTGCTGCGCCGCGAATCGTGTTGTGACCCATAGCAACAAACCGTATTCCTTCCCGTACCCGTCCTACAGACACGGTCATACCATTTCCACGGTTTCTATCAAGTCTGGGCTGCGGGCGGTTTTCCTGGTCAAGATAAAGTATAGTGTGGTCAGGCTGGGTCGGCAGACCGGAAAAGGGTGCCTTCCAGGTTCTGAATGCGTCGATGACTTCATCAGGGGTTGCCTTGACATCGATCCAGACATTGAGCGTGTGTCCGTCGATAACCGGCACACGGTTGCAGGATGCGGAGACCGAGAAGGGAGCACCGGTTATTTCGCCGTTCCTAAATGTTCCGAGAATCTTGTTCGCTTCGTGTGACAACTTCTCTTCTTCATTGCCGATATATGGGATAACATTGTCGGAGATGCCGAAAGCCGGAACCCCATCAAATCCTGCTCCGGATATTGCCTGCATGGTTGCAACCTGAATGCTTGTGAAATCAAATTTCAGGAGGGGGGCAAGCGATGTCGCAAGCATTATTGTTGAGCAGTTCGGGTTGGTGACGATGAATCCGTCCCGACCTTTCCTGCGCTGGACATCTATTAAAGCAGCATGTTCAGGATTGACTTCGGCAATCATTAACGGAACATCCGAATCCATTCTGTGCGAACTTGCGTTACTGCAGACACCCACACCTGAATCTGCAATATCGGTTTCGAGCTTCGTAGCAATATCTGCCGGCATGGCTGAGAATACAATATCACAGTCTTTCACTGCATCGACATTTGTCGGGGAGACTACAAGTTCTCCCGATGCTTCCGGGAACGGTGAGTCTAGCCGCCAGTTAACGACAGAACCATAGGTTTTTCCTGCCGAACGGTCGGATGCCGTAAGGGTTGTCAGGTTGAACCAGGGATGGTTTGCGAGCAACTGTACAAACCGCTGACCGACTGCTCCGGTTGCGCCAAGTACACCAACATTAATCATAGAAAGATAGTAGGTGCGGCTTTTATTTAAAGGCGTGGAAGACTTCGTCAGGGATTCTCATGGAATGATAAAGAAAATGCTGAGTTTATCCGGTAGTATCATCCGGGAAGATGATTAACCCGTGAGCGAAGTTCATCACCGTTTATTGGAGATTCATACTATACCGATAAGAACAATGATAGCAGCAACCAAAATAGTCAGAAATATTCGGGATTCAACACTGCATATCAAATGAAAAACTCCCGAATGAATGTACTTCATACTTCACATTAGAATTGAGAAACAGATACCTGGAATAATTTTGATCTCCACCCCCATCTCCCGATAGATGCACAGAATCTGTCCAATAGAATAGAGTCCCGATTGAACAGAATCAAACCTAACATTAATAAGATGTAACCAAGATAAAATGACCAGAAAGGTGAAAAATCACCAAAAATATCAGCAATGTCAACTTCACTGACCTTGTCTGAGAAGAAATACTATCAAAAAAAAAATATTCAGAGATATTCCATTCCATGCATGTACGGCTGGAGAACCTTTGGAATCTCCACACGACCGTCTTCTGTCTGGTAATTCTCAAGGATACAGCGGAGAGCACGGGAAGTCGCGACCGCTGTTGAATTCAGAGTATGCAACCACTGTTTTGAATCGAAATCATGGGCATCCCGAACACGAATGTTCAGTCTCACCGACTGATATGCAGTACAGTTCGAGCAGGAAACCACTTCACGATACTCATTATCACGCGGCATCCAGGCTTCCATATCATATTTCTTGGCAGCCACAGTACCGATATCGCCCGTGCAGATATTCACGACTCTGTAAGGTAACCCGAGTTTCGTAAAAATCTCCTCGGAATTCGCCAGAAGCTCTTCATGCATTTCCCACGACTTCTCCGGCATACAATAAATAAACTGCTCAATTTTCGTAAACTGGTGAACACGGAACAGACCACGGGAATCCAGACCGTGAGCCCCGATTTCACGACGGAAACACGGAGAAATACCTACCATCTTTAATGGAAGGTCTTTTTCCTCGAAGATTTCATCCTGATACATGGCTGCCATTGGATGTTCGGCAGTGGCAATCAGGTATTCATCATCATCCTCGATTTTGTACATGACCTTCTCGAAATCTCCAAGATCAGTAACTTCCTCGTAGGACTTTCTGTTCATCATATAAGGGGGGATGATTGGCGTGTAGCCTTTGGCCATAATCGTATCAAGGGCAAAACGCTGCAGAGCCATATCCATAAGAGCGAGATTTCCTTTCAGGAAATAGAAACCGGCACCACTTATCTTCGTGGCACGCTCGAAATCTGCCCATCCTTTCTCCACCGCAAGGTCGCCATGGTTTTTCAGCTCGAAATCAATAGTCCGGGGAGTTCCGACTTTCTTGATGACAACATTCTCTGTGTCATCCTTACCGTAAGGAACACTCTCATGCAGAATATTCGGGAGACGCATCAGATAATATCTGATCTGCTGGGTCGCCTTCTCCATGATGTCATCATTTTCCTTAATCTTTGCCGGCAGAGCCTTTGCTTCGGCATAAAGGGAAGCTGGGTCCTGACCTGCTTTTCTGGCGGCATTGATGTCCTTTGCAATCTGATTTCTTCTGGCACGAAGCTCATTATTTTTCATGGTGAGTTCGCGGAAGATTCTGTCCTGTTCAAGAACAATATCGACCCATGGAAGCTTTTCCGCATCCTGGCGTTTTTTCAGATCTGCCAAAACAACATCCGGGTGGGCTCTGACGAATTTGATATCAAGCATGATTGTCTAAATATATTTGTGCTTTTAGGTGAAGAGGGTTTTTGTTGTACAAACTAGTTATTAAACCTCTAATGCCAATTTAAAAATAATAAACAGGAGGCCTTCATGATACAGACAGTAGAGATTCTCTTTTCAGGCAGAGTACAGAATGTTGGCTTTCGTTCCTGCGTGAGAAACGCAGGCTTAAACCTGGGATTATGCGGCGAAGTGGAAAATCTCCCTGACGGGAAGGTGCGTGCACTTGTTACCGGAGAGGATGTCATCATAGAGAAATTCCTTTCCATGACCTATAGCTGCCCGCGCGCAATTATCCGGGACGTGAAATGTGCAGGTTACGTTCTGACAGAATTTACGGATTTTACCATAAAACGGGATTAAAAATGAAAATCGAGAAAACCATCACCTACTTTGATAAACCCGGCGTG
>DATESH010000137.1:0-3222 GCA_035270965.1 Methanocorpusculum sp. | reverse complement strand
GGCATTGTACCGTTTTCGAGCATCATCGGATCCACTGGCATTGTGCCGTTTTCAAGCGCCATTGGGGCACCTGCCATGCCTGGATCACCTTCTGCCGGCGGGACAAACTGAGTTTCATCTACCAATAATTCATCATCCGCTGACGCGATGCCTGCAAATAGTGCGGCACTAATAAGAATGGCAATCAGAATTACCGACAGATGTCTCCGGAAAACCGGAGAGATTATTTTTGCAGATACTTTTTTCGTCTTCATTATTTGATTTACACCTCCCATGTAACAGGGTAATAAGTAATTGGATGTATACTTAGATAAATGTTATGTATGTATTACATTATGTAATCAACATTTGCCTAAATGTACTTTAAACAATTCAATATCCCTGACGATCAGGTTGAGACGAATGAATTGACTCATAGGAGAACAGGGGCTGGATTTTCAATAACGGCAAGATATGAACTAAATGCGCTTTTCTTTGTATCATCAAGTGATTCCTGAAGTGAAATATTGGTAGAAACTCTCAATGCCAAACAGATTTCATACAATGAAAGGTCCTGAAAAATGTACTATTATGTGATTATATCATCTAATATACGCATAATCCCGCAAAAAGAAAAAGATCCCTGAGCTCTTCGAATTACCCTCTTCACTCCTTGAA
The DNA here is from genome assembly GCA_035270965.1 of Methanocorpusculum sp. Classification (GTDB taxonomy): domain Archaea; phylum Halobacteriota; class Methanomicrobia; order Methanomicrobiales; family Methanocorpusculaceae; genus Methanocorpusculum. The sequence goes on along the minus strand of DATESH010000137.1, from coordinate 2,565 downwards.
CTTTTCCCAGATCATCGTCTGGAAAAAACTCTTCGGCGCTGCCGCCTCCATTGCGAGAAACATCTCCCAGGGAACCGCGTAGGTCATATACTCATTCGGGATGACATTCCTGCAGTGCCCGCGGCCTACAAGATCCGTCATACCGAGAACGCCGTTTTGCACATCCTTCTTTGACTCCTGCAGAACTTTGCTCCCGAGTGCCTGACACGCCGAGATCCGTGACGACGCATAAAGCCCGTTCCCGCCCGGAAGCGAACCCGCGAGATGCATCAGAGCCGCAAGCTCGACCGGATTCACCGTAAAGATCACCGAGACCGGGAGTTCTCCATCCAAAAGATCCTCGAGCGGCTTAAACACTGCATACTTCCCTGAAATCTGCGGTATCGCAGTTATCTCATCATTAATGAACGCTTTTGCTGTCTCGAAATCTGCGTGCATCCGTTCACCCTCCAGATATTTTCTGCGGATTTTTTCCGGCCTCCTCTCACAAAATCTCTGATACGTCTCCGGATCCTTCGCCGACTCAAGACCATACGAGAAAAACGCCGCAAATGTATCAACGCCTCCGGGAACTGCCGCATAACCGTTCCCAAAACAGAGACCAGCCCTCGCCCCGGCACAAAGACATGTCTCTTTCGTGAAAACCGCAGTCTTCCTATCCCGGATAACATGCGAAATAAATCCCATCACACATCCTCCCCGTGCCCCCTCCTTTGGGGAAATCGCGTCCGACGGACACGTATCTGTCCGCAGAAACACGATCGGCATAAATGCCCCTCCAAGCTCCTTTGCAATACGACTTTCCATAGGGTAAATATAGACTCACCGAATTATAGTAATATCCCTGCTGCCGTAGAGATCCTGCATTTCCATGCAGATATGACCAGTTCGTCCCGCATAAATACCAGACCGCCCAACCTATATCAACTTCCGTGCATCATGAAACAAGAAACAGTTATTCGGATAACGGTGATGATTCTCGGCCTCTTTATCATGTCGCTCGGCATCGCCGTTCTGGTGGGCGTGCGGGAAGGAACAATCGCCGCGGCAGTGCTGGTTGGTCTTATCGTGAAGTTCTTTATACCCAGACTCGGGTGTCTGGACAAAATCTTCCTGAAAAAAACGTGCTGAACACCGATTTTGTGTTAAGGCTGAAACGAGTCGAAGATGAGCACATCAAAAGATAATTCTGCTGTTTTCAGCTCCTCTTCATTTTGTATCGTCCATCCCACCTTACCTATGCCGAATAATCCTGTACAGATACGGTAGGACAGCTGATTTTTATACTGAATATTATATGCTATGAAATCAGGTCTGATAAGAAAATTCATCAGACAATTTGTCAGGACAAAATTCTGGATGGATAACCCGGCTAATTTTTGCAGGGATGATGGTAATGGTGCTGAACCGGCTCTGTTCTTAGCATGATCTGTACTTAAAAAACCCCGCAGATATTCCGGACGGTGAACCCTGAACCAGTTGACAATCACGGGATTAAATGACTCAATGCAAAACGGACCATTATACGTATCAAGGCATTGGGAAACTCTCTCGCACAGTTTCGAATCTGACAAAGATTCACTTTTCAGTTCAACAATCAAAGGAACCGTCCCGTTAATCAGGGATAAAACTTCACTAAATCCGGGAACCTGCTCATTCGAGGAAAAAATCCGGTATTCCTGCAGCATTTCAAAGGTACAGTCCTGGATTTTTTTATTAATGCCGGATGTGCGAATCAAATCATGATCATGGATAACGATTACCCTGTTATCTTTGGTTAACTGCACATCCAGTTCGATGCCGAAATCTTCCGTGACCGCTTTTCTGAAGGCGGATAACGTATTCTCCGGAGCCTGCGCGGAATTGTCAAACAACCCCCTGTGTGCGATATAATAGTGTGTGAAAACACCCATCCTTTCCTTCCGGCTTTTCCCGGGATATAACAGAAAAAGATACAGACACATGACTGCAGGCAGAATCATCAGAATATATACAAAAAACATATCTCAATAAACTCCCGGAACAGGGTAATAATCCTTCACTGAATCATGGACATAAAAATGGATAAACGCCGGAATTGTGTCATACAATCCGCAGCATCGGGATTCAAAACAGTAATCCTGCATCATAGCGGAATAAATCCGATTCCGTTTTCTGTATCTCAATGCAGAACTCATCCTTTTTCTCTGATTTGGCATATTCCTCTTTCGATAGCGAAAAACATTCCATATCCAGAACCTGACCATCATACCTCTTATCTGCCTGGGCAAGTGTTCCTTCATACTTGAACCCGAGTTTTTCAAGGACACGCCTGGAACGGATATTATCAGGATAGCAGGTTGCGGAAATGAGATCAAGATACATTGTTTCGAATCCGAAACTCATTATAGCCTTTGCTGCCTCAGTCATGATGCCCAGCCCCCAGTAGTCTTCCCCGATATCGTATCCAAGCATCCGTGTGGAATCGTTTTCACGCATAGGGTCTTTGATCAGGCCAATGGAACCAATCAGTGTATTGGTCTTTGTCAGGACAATCCCGAATACACTTTCCTGATTAAGAAAAAA
>DATESH010000136.1:0-2630 GCA_035270965.1 Methanocorpusculum sp. | reverse complement strand
GCACTGTTCCTGCTGGTCGGAGCAGTCAGTGCGGCAGAAACTGTAGATAAAACAGTGTTTATTGATGGGACACTTGTCGTAATTCCGGCAGACCAGATCAGTTCCGGTATCAACACCGATGTTGCATCCGATTCAATCGCGGGAATGCTGTACAACACGTTCGGCAAAAATGTCACATTCTACAACCAGATGGGTTCAGACACCATGTGGTTCAACATTGACGCACTGCTCGGACGTGTGCACAAAGGCGACGGGAGCTGGACACTTTACATAGATGGTGAGAAAATCGGTGCAAAAACCCTTCCGGACTGGTCAAACTCTACCGTTACAGATGGTCAGGTCATTACTCTGATTTATGATTATGATAACTGCACTGTTTCTATGACGGCAACCACCGAAAAAGCACAGCCAACTTCGACTGCCTCCCCCCTTCCGATTGCAGGAATCTTTGCGGGTCTTGCAGCTGCGGGAATCTACTTTGGCAGAAGATAAATCCCAACTTTTTTTGTGTATCTTCATCAATTCAGGTTTAATTAACCTGTTAAATATAATCAGTTAATGTGATATAGTATTGCGTAATAATTAACCAATTGTAATTTACCCAACACTCAATATAGTAAACTTACAATAATTACATTAACTCATTTTAATCAGCATGACCGGAATTTTTTTGGTCAATATACGTATGAAGTGGGTGTTTTGGAGATTCTGTAATGCAATGTAAAAAAGATAGCAGGAATTCTGCGGTAAAAATGACGGGAAGAATCATTCTGGTTCTTCTCATCATCGGCCTATTCACTGGTGTGGGAGCCGCGGCAGAAAATACTGACAGAGACGGAGTTATGTACTCCTACACGGATACGCTGACATCGTTCAAACCCGTCGCCCCGATCGGATGGGCGGGAGAACTCGTCACAGAAAAACCTGTTGTGCCTGTGTATTCAGACACGGAACTTGTCCTTCTGTCAGGAAAGATGGAACGCTGCCTGACCAGAGACGAGTATGACGGATCATCCCACCATTTCGTAACCGTGAACGGTTACACGGGCATGCCGCTCTACACGCTTGTTTCAACGGTCGATGACCTGGAAAAAGGCATCCCGGGAGAGTACAGTCAGGGTCATTTCACATTGAACACCGGCCTGATTTCTGAAAATCCCTATATGATCGTTATCACGGATTATGCCGGCAGTACCTATGAGATTTCTTCATCCGGGATTGCAGGCGGGAAAACAGATGCTGATAAATACGTAATCGCCGCAGAAAAGGAAGACGGGACCCCGGTGGAAAACGGACCGGTCACTCTTGTCGGCACCGCAGTATCCGGAGAATTCGGCAGCATCAGATCCATTGAACTGGTCGGGGACGCCTATCAGGGAGAAGAGTGGTACCTTTCCCTTGAAGGCAGGAACTTCAGCATCTCTCTGGGCAAATCCGAAGTGGAAGCACTGATAACCTCAGATGCGAAGACGTCGTTCACCGATCCGGCAACAAAGGATGTCTGGTCGGGAATCCCGCTTGAAACGCTGATCGGTTACGTCGATGACTACTCGATTCCCGCATTCAGCACGGACCTTGCAAAAACCGGCTACACCATCGTTCTCTCTTCAGGAGACGGATACAGCAAAGATATCGACAGCAAACTGGTCGTTGCCGATTCCAACGGATACATCGTCGCAGACAAACTCAACGGGCAGCCGCTCACGGGAAAAAACTACCCGCTGAAACTTGTCGGCGAAGCCGCATATACTACCGGGAACAGCACATTCACGAACCTTGCAGTATCCGGTCTTACCGGAATTCAGCTGACGGATTTCCAGGAAATCCCCGAGGACCTGACGATCACTGTCGTAAAGTATGATGCGAATGGAGGCGTGGTAAAGCAGGTTAATCTTTCCTGGGCTGAAATCATCTCGGATCCGGTCACCTACCCGGTCATCGGCGATGGAAAAACAGCCTTCGGTTTCCAGGGTCTTGCCACAGAGATCACCGAACCAAAACTTGGTCAGGGTGCCGGCTGGGACCTGAAAGAAGAATATCTTGACGGAAACTGGAAGGTCAATAACATTGTCAAAGGTGTTGCGGTTTCAACGCTCACCGACCTTGTCGGCGGCATGGATACAAACGATCAGATCGTTTTTACTGCAAGCGACAACTGGAAGAACACGTTTGAATACAACAACATCTATGAAACCGATGCCCGTCTTGGAACCGCTTTCATTGCATGGTACGCCGACGGAAAAATGATTCCTGCCTACAAAGAAGGTCCGAGACTCTTCTTTTCGAGTAACGATAATGTCTTCAGCAGTGCGGATATGTATTACACAATCCCCGAAGAACTCTGGCACTATAACAGCGGTTTTGCTTCTCCGGGAGGACTGTCCACTCAGAATATCGTGAAAATCGAGATCCGCCCGGAAAATGCCGACTGGACACTTCAGCTGGACGGTTCCGTGAATGCCGAAATGACCAAAGGATACTTTGAGTCCGGTCTTGCCTGCATAAGTCTGATGGGCGATGAATCGATGCACAGCATTACCTACACAGACAGTGAGGGAAATATCTGGGGCGGCATGCCTCTGTGGCTTCTGACCGGATTCGTCGATGACGAAAATTCCCATTCAGGAGAG